>DAHVOV010000386.1 GCA_027318645.1 Candidatus Aminicenantota bacterium | reverse complement strand
GCCACCGCTTTTTCGAAGTGAATGGCAAAGGTGGCCATGCCGGCCAGTTCCTCACCCAGCACATAGGCCACCGGCCGTTCTTCCACGGCGTACAGGCCGCCGCAGAGTTGCAGGGTCTCCATGCTTTCCAGGGCCTCGCGGGCCGCCGCGTAGTCGCCGTCCTGATCGTTGCCGGCGCGCCAGTCTTCGCCCTGGGCCGCTTATGGGCCCCCTGCGCCCACCTGCTCTCCTTCCGCTATGCCGGCGGCGCCGGCCTCTACCTGCTCACCCGCGTGGCGCCCGCCGCCCTGGCGGCGGCGCTGCTCTTCCCCCTGGGCTACGCCCTGGGGCGCCGGCTGGAGCGCTGGCTGCTGCCCCGCTGGCTGGCGCGCAGGGCCCTGTTCGTGCCGCTGGCCGCGGCCTGGTCCCTGGGCTGCTGGGCGCTCATCGCCTGGATCACCGCCGCCGGCCGCTGAGGGGCGGGATGGCCGCCGGCATCGCCTTCCTGCTCAACGGCCGCGAGACGCGCACCTCGCTGCCCCCCGGCACCGCCCTGGTCGACTTCCTGCGCGACGAGCAGCGCCTGACCGGCACCCGCGTCGGCTGCCGCGAGGGCGACTGCGGCGCCTGCACCGTCCTGCTGGGCCGGCTGCAGGACGGGCGCGTCCGCTACCGCGCCGTCGCCTCCTGCCTGTTCCCACTCGGCGACGTTGCCGGCGGCCACGTGGTCACCATCGAGGGGCTGAACAACGACGGCCTGACGCCGGTGCAGCAGGCCTTCGTCAGCGAGGGGGCGAGCCAGTGCGGCTTCTGCACCCCGGGGCTGGTCGTCAGCCTGACCGGCTTCCTGCTCGAGGACGCGGCCCTGGAGCCGGATGACGCCGTCAGCGCCGTCGAGGGCAACATCTGCCGCTGCACCGGCTATGCCGCCATCCGCCGGGCCATCGAGCGGCTGCTGCGCGAGGTGCGCCCCGCCATCCTCGCCGGCGCCGGCCCGGAGGCCCGCCTGGCCGCGCTCGCGTTCCTGGGCGTCGTTCCCGCCTTCTTCACCGGGATCGCGGAGCGGCTCGGGACGCTCTCCGCCGGCGCGCCGCCCCCGGCGCCGAAGCGGGAATCCGCCGGCGCCGTGGTCGTGGCGGGCGGCACCGACCTGTACGTGCAGCGCGGCCCCGAGCTGGCCGAGCGCGAGCTGCGCCTGCTGTCGCAGCGCGACGGCTTCGCCGGCATCTGGCCCGCCCCCGACCGCCTCTTCATCGGCGCCGCCGCCACCGTCGCCGACCTGATGGAGTCGCCGCTGGTCGCCGCCGCCTTCCCGCCGCTGCCCGGCTTCCTGCGCCTGGTCTCCTCCACCCAGGTGCGCAACCGCGCCACCGTCGGCGGCAACATCGTCAACGCCTCGCCCATCGGCGACCTGAGCGTGATCCTGCTGGCCCTGGACGCGAGCATCGGCCTGCGCCGCGGCGCGCGCTCGCGCGAGCTCAAGCTGCGCGAGTTTTTCCTGGGCTACAAGAAGCTCAACCTGAAGCCGGGCGAGGTGGTCGCCTGGCTCGGCGTGCCCGTCGCCCGCCAGGGAGTGCGGCTGCACTTCGAGAAGGTGGCCCGCCGCCGGCGCCAGGACATCGCCTCGGTCAACGCCGCCATCGGCCTGTAGGCGGAGAACGGGCGCATCGTCTCCGCCCACGCCGCCGCCGGCGGCGTGGCGCCGGTGCCGTTCTACCTGCGCCGCGCCTCGGCGTTCCTCGCCGGCCGCGAGGTCTCCCCGGCGACGGTGCGCGAATTCATCGACATCGCCGCCTCCGAGATCGCGCCCATCAGCGACGTGCGCGGCGCCGCCGCCTACAAGCGGGCGCTGCTGCGCCGGCTGCTCTTCGCCCATTTCCTCGAGCTCTACCCCGACCGGGTCGGGGCGGGAGACCTGCCGTGAAGCAGAACGACATCTTCTTCCACGGCCGCGGCGAGACGCTCTACGCCGACGACCTCGGCGGCTTCGCCGGCCTGCTGCACGCCGCGGTCCTGCCGTCGCCGGTCGCCCGCGGCCGCCTGCTCCGGCTCGACGTTTCGGCCGCCCTGCGCCTCCCCGGCGTCGCGGCCGTGCTCACCGCCGCCGACATCCCCGGCGAGAACCAGATCGGCGGCATCCTCCCGGACGAGCCGCTGCTGGCGGACGGCGAGCTGCACTTCGCCGGCCAGCCGGTCGCCCTGGCCGTCGCCGCCACGCCGCGCCAGGCGCGGCAGGCGCTGGCCGCCGTGCGGCTGGAGGTCGAGGAGCTGCCGCCGCTGCTCGACGCGCGCCAGGCCGCCGCCCAGGGGAGCCTGATCGCGCCGCCGCGGACCTTCGCCCTCGGCGACGTCGAGGCGTCGTGGCCGCTGTGCGCCCACGTCGTCTCCGGCCGGGTGGAGACGGGCGGCCAGGAGCACCTCTACCTCGAGACCCAGGCCGCGGTCGCCGTGCCCGGCGAGAAGGACACGCTGCGGGTGATCTCGGCCACCCAGTCGCCCAGTGGCGTGCAGCGCATCATCGCCCGCGTGCTGGGCGTGCCCATGAGCCAGGTGGCGGTCGAGGTGTACCGCCTGGGCGGCGCCTTCGGCGGCAAGGAGGACCAGGCCACGGCCTGGGCGGCGCTGGCGGCGCTGGCCGCGCGCGCCCTGCGCCGGCCGGTCAAGCTGGCGCTCGAGCGGCGCGAGGACATGCGCCTCACCGGCAAGCGCCACCCCTATTCATCCGACTTCAGGCTCGGGCTCGACGCCGAGGGCCGCATCCTGGCCTACGAGGTGACCTTCTTTCAGAACGCCGGCGCCGCCGCCGACCTGTCCACCGCCATCCTCGAGCGCACCCTGTTCCACGCCGGCAACAGCTACCGCATCCCCAACGTGCGCGCCACCGGCTACTCCTGCCGCACCAACCTGCCGCCCTTCACCGCCTTCCGCGGCTTCGGCGCCCCGCAGGCCATGTTCGTGCTCGAGGCGGCGCTGTTCCAGGCCGCCGAGAAGATGGGGCTGGAGCCCGGCGAGCTGCAGCGCCGCAACCTGCTGCACGAGGGCGACGAGCTGCCCTACGGCCAGAAGCTGGCCAACTCCCGCGCCGCCCGCTGCTTCGACCAGGCGGTCTCGGCCTTCGACCTGGAGGCGGCGCGCGAGCGGGTGCGCGCCTACAACGCGGCGAACGCGCTGAGCAAGAAGGGGCTGGCGCTGTTGCCGGTGTGCTTCGGCATCTCGTTCACCAGCACCCACCTGAACCAGGCCGGCGCCCTGGTCCACGTCTACACCGACGGCAGTGTCTCGGTCTCGACCGGCGCCGTGGAGATGGGCCAGGGGGTGAACGGCAAGATCCTGCTGGCCGCCGCCCGCACGCTGGGGATCGCCAGCCGCCGCCTGCGCATCGAGAGCACCTGCACCCGGCGCGTGGCCAACACCTCGCCGACCGCCGCCTCCACCGGCGCCGACCTCAACGGCCGGGCGGCCGAGCTGGCCTGCCGCGAGATCCGCTCCCGGCTGCTGCAGGTGGCCGCCGCCCGGCTCGGCGCCCCCGCCGGCGAGCTGGAGATCCGCTCCGACGCGGTGCTGCGCGCCGGGCAGAAGACCGGCCTGGGCTGGGAGGAGCTGGTGCAGGCCGCCTACCTGGCGCGGGTGAGCCTGTCGGCCCAGGCCCACTACGCCACGCCCGGGATCCATTTCGACCGCGCCAGCGAGAAGGGCGAGCCCTTCGCCTACCACGTCTTCGGCACGGCGCTGGTCGAGGCCACCATCGACGGGCTGCGCGGCGTCGCCGACGTCGACTCGGTGCGCGCGGTCCACGACGCCGGCGCCAGCCTCAGCCCGCTGGTCGACCGCGGCCAGGCCGAGGGCGGCATCGTGCAGGGCATCGGCTGGGTGACGCTGGAGGAGCTGATCTATTCCGGCCAGGGGCGGCTGCTGACCGACACGCTGTCCACCTACAAGGTCCCCGACATCCGCACGGCGCCGGCGACGATCGAGGTGCGCTTCCTCAAGGACGCGCCCAACCCGGCGGCGCTGCTGGGCTCCAAGGCCGTCGGCGAGCCGCCGTTCATGTACGGCATCGGCGCCTACTTTGCCCTGCTCGCCGCCCTGCGCGCCTTCCGCCCGGAGAAGCCGCTGCCCTTCTCCGCGCCGCTGACCAACGAGAAGATCCTGGCCTGGCTCGCCGAATAACGAGGAGAATCCCATGGAGAAGACCGCCGAGAACGTCCTGCGCCTCGCCGAGAAGTACCGCGACCTCACCGCCGAGAACCTGTCGCGGCTGGTGCGCCTGCGCTCCATGTCCGGGGGCGAGAAGGAGGCCGCCGCCGAGCTGAAGAAGCAGATGGAGAAGGCGGGCTTCGACGACGTGCGCCGCGACGGCCTGGGCAGCGTCCACGGCCGCGTGGGCCGGGGCAGGCGCCTGATCGCCGTCGACGCCCACATCGACACCGTCGACGCCGGCAACCTGGCCAACTGGCACGAGGACCCCTTCTCGGGGCGGGTCGCCGACGGCTTCGTCCACGGCCGCGGCAGCGTCGACCAGAAGGGCGGGGCGGCGGCCATGGTCACCGCCGGCCGCATCCTCAAGGAACTGGGGCTAAAGAACGAGCTGACGGTCCTCTTCACCGGCACGGTGATGGAGGAGGACTGCGACGGCCTGTGCTGGAAGTACATCATCGAGGAGGAGAAGGTCCGGCCCGACCTGGTGGTCATCACCGAGCCGACCAACCTGGGCGTCTACCGCGGCCACCGCGGCCGCATGGAGATGCGCGTCTCCTTCCGCGGGCTCTCGGCGCACGGCTCGGCGCCCGAGCGCGGCAGGAACGCCATCTATATGGCCGCCCGCGCCTGCCTGGAGATCGAGAAGCTGAACGAGCGCCTGCGCCGCGACGAGTTCCTGGGCAAGGGCTCGGTGACGGTCAGCGAGATCGTCTCCGGCTCGCCCTCGCTCTGCGCCGTCGCCGACTCGGCGCGCATCCACCTCGACCGCCGCCTCACCGCCGGCGAGACGCGGGAGAGCGCCGTGGCCGAGGTGGAGCAGCTGGTCAAGGAGATGCCGGCCGCGGTCGAGGTGCTGCGCTATGCCGGCAAGGCCTACACCGGGAAGGAGTACGGCATGGAGAAGTACTACCCGACCTGGATGCTGGAGCCCGACCACCCGGTCGTCGAGCGCGCCGTCGGCTCCTTCCGCGCCCTGTTCGGCCGCGAGCCGTGGGTCGACAAGTGGACCTTCTCCACCAACGCCGTCACCATCATGGGCATGCACGGCATCCCCTGCATCGGCTTCGGCCCGGGCAACGAGGTCGGCGCCCACGCCCCCGACGAGAAGGTGGCGGTCGACGACCTGGTCAAGGCGTCGGCGTTCTATGCGCTGTATGCGTTGAGCATGAAATAGTTCAGTGACGAGTGACAAGTGACGAGTGACTAGTAGCAGCGCTGGGACGATCGATCGTAATTAATAATTCGTGATTCGACACAGCAATAGATGGGGTGATGCTGGTTATTTTTCATTCTTTTCCAACGTGGTACGTGGTACGTGGAAACCCACTCGGGGTGAACCCCTCGGGGACGCCGCCCCTGGCGGGGCCGGCAGACCCACTCGGAGCTGACGCTCCTCGGGGACGCCGCCCCTGGCGGGGCCGGCAGCGTGGAACCTCGACGGACTGTAAGTTCCTTCCTATTTCGAATCTCTAGATGCTGCTGCCGTCTGCCGTATACCGTCTACCATCAACCAAGTGCAGCTTATGCTGTTCCTTGTCACTTGTCACTCGTCACTTGTCACTGAGCTCGTTTTTATGTTATGAATCTGGCACGATGGCCAAATACGATTCTCACCAGACCCGGCGCATGCTGGAGGTCCACGGGGCGCCGCTGGCGTCGTTCTCGCGCCGCGCCGCCGCGTTCCTGCTCGACGTGGTCGTCATGAGCCTGCTGTTCGTCGCGGTGGTCGGCTCGCTGGAGCCGCTGCTGGCCCGGACGGGCCTCGTCGACCGCTCGGGGCGCATTGTCTTCTCCCTGAACCACGGCTGGTACAACGTGGCCTGGGTGGTGGCCTATTTCGGCCTGTTCACCTTCTTCGGCAGGGGCCGGACGCCGGGGAAATGGCTCATGGGCATCCGCGTCGTCTCGCTGGCCCACGAGCGCATCTCCCTGTGGCACGCGGTCGAGCGCGCCCTGGGCTACGGCGCCTCCATGCTCGAGGGCGGCTTCGGCTTCTTCCAATATTTCATCAATCCCAACAAGCGGACCGTGCACGACCGCATCGCCGAGACCATCGTGGTCCGCGAGGCACGGAAAGGAAAAGGGAAGAAGGCCGCGAAAAAATAGCGCCCGATCCTCAGGGGATGAGGAGCCGCAACCCGGCCAGCAGGTAGAACACGCCGACGATCACGGCCGCCCACTGGCCCACGGCGCGCAGGCTCAGGTAGCGGGAGAGGCGGCCGAGCAGCACCAGGGGCAGCAGGAACAGGGTGGTGACCAGGAAGAATACCAGGAAGAACGCCAGGCCGTAGGCGACGTGGCCGTGCAGGAAGACGTCCGCCATGGCCGCCAGGAAGGGCGGGCAGGCGTTGAATCCCAGCAGCAGGCCGAACCAGAAGGGGGCGCGCAGGCGCGCCAGCAGCGGCGCCGCCAGCCGGCAAAGGCGCCATCCCGGGAAGCCGCCCTTGAGCCCGTAGAGGAGCATGAGCGCGGCCAGCGCCAGGAAGGAGGCGCCGACGCGGCGCGGCGTGAGCACGGGGGCGGCCCCGGCGCCGGCCCAGCCGGCCACTGCGCCGACCACGGCGTAGGCCAGGAGCCGTCCCAGGGAGAACTGCAGGAAGGGAAGGAGCAGGGGCCAGAGCCCCTTCCGCTCCTCGCCGAGCATCAGCGGCGCCAGCACCGGCGCGCAGGTGCCCAGGCAGAAGAGGCCGGTGGCCAGCCCCAGCAGGAGGGCCTTGCCCGCGGCCGCGAGCATCAGCGCGGGGCGGCGGGCCTTTCCACCTTCAGCACGCCGCCGGCGCCGCTGAAGTTCCCCTCGCGCAGCGGGATCTTCTTCGCCACCTTCTCGATCAGCCCCGAGCCGAAGGAGAAGAAGATGAGCGGGATCAGGAGGATCAGCAGCACGGCGATCAGGTACATCAGGCGCTCGCGGAGGGCGCGCAGGAACGTCTGGGTCTCGGCCATGTTCTCCTCCTAGCGGAACAGGAAGGACCCGGTCCGGGCCAGGTGCACGAAGCGCAGCAGGACCTGGGCGGCCATGCCGCCCGAGATGACGGCGCCGAAGAGCAGGGCGCCGAACGTGAACAGCGAGTCGGGGCGGAAGACCTCGCTGAGGAAGCCGGGCTTGCGGGCATCGTGGCCGCGCAGGGGGACGCCCAGCAGCGAGAACTGGATGGCGTCGCGCGGGCAGATCTCCATGCAGCGGCCGCAGCGCGCGCAGGTGATGGACACCTTGTTCTTCGCCAGGGTCTCGCGGGTGATGGCGAAGGTCGGGCACTGGTCCACGCAGGCGCCGCACTGGTTGCACTTCTCCTTGTCGATGCGCACGCGGTAGGGGTTGGCCAGGCCGACGAACGACTGGAAGGCGCCGAAGGGGCAGAAGAGGCCGCACTGCGTGCGGCGCTTCATCAGCAGCGGCAGGACCACGACCAGCCCCAGGAACAGGACCACGAAGATGCCGGTCTGCACCCAGATCAGCCAGTTGGTCGGCTGCACGAACTCGGTCACGGCCTTGAAGGGGCAGAGCCAGCCGCAGTAGACCGGGTCGAGGGCCAGGAAGGACCAGACAACGATCACCAGCAGCAGGGCGAAGGGGAACCAGCGCAGGGAGTAGTTGAATTTCCGCGAGGAGACGATCCTCTTGGGCAGCAGCTTGGAGAAGAACTCGTCGAGGCCGCCGTAGAAGCAGCCCCAGCTGCACCAGCCCTTGCCCAGCACCACGGTGGCGCCCAGCCAGAGGAAGAGCATGGGGTAGAAGCCCATGTTGGCGAACAGCTTGGTGGGGAAGATCAGCACGCCGTAGACGAGGCCGGGTAGGATCAGCATGGGGATGGTCAGGTGGCAGAGCGGCGTGTCGAGGTTGGCGATGTCGCGGCCGGTCAGGGCGATGTGGCCGCGCGTCTCCAGCAGGATGGGGATGAAGTTGAGCACGAAGGCGATGGCGTAGACCGAGAAGAAGATCGAGCGGTAGCGGTGGACGCGGCCGCTGCGGAACAGCAGGTAGGCCAGCACGGTCATGAAGACCAGGTAGACCAGGCTGGCCTGCATCATGCCCGCGTTGTTGCGGTTGCCGCCGACCAGCAGGAAGGCCATCATGAAAAAGAGCACGGTGGTCAGGAAGATGCTGGCCGACCGCGAGTGGCCGCAGATCAGAGTTCTAGGCATGGCTCCCTCCCTGGAAGGAAAAATTGTACCCCCCCGTCGTTCGTTTTGCAAATCGGGATACAAGGGAATAATTTGAACACGACTTATCGTGACGCGTGACGCGTAACGCTGGACGAGTAGCAGCAACAGATCAACGTGTGGTCTCCGAGAGCATCGAGGTTCCAAGTACCACGTGCCACGTTCCATGTGTGAGCAATTTCCCGACTCGTCTAATGCTGTTATCCAAACGTGGTTCGTGGTACATGGGAACCCACTCGGGGTGAACTCCTCGGGGACGCCGACCTTTGCGGGGCCGGCAGACCCACTCGGAGCTGACGCTCCTCGGGGACGCCGCCCCTGGCGGGGCCGGCAGACCCACTCGGAGCTGGGGCTCCTCGGGGACGCCGCCCCTGGCGGGGCCGGCAGCGTGGAACCTTGACGGACGGGGAGTTTTTTGATCCATAAATGGTCCGTCACCGTTCACCGGGTGCAGCCTATGCGGTTCCTCGTTACTTGTCACTCGTCACTTGTCACGTTCGCGCGTTTTGACTTCGTGGGTCCGCGGTGCTATATTTTTCCCGCGAAAACAAAGGAGAAGGCCATGAACTCGATCTTCCACAACCGGCACTTCATCACCGAGGACGACTGGTCGCGGAACGACTTGGACACCGTCTTCGACGTCTCCTTCGACCTCAAGAAGCGCTTCGCCCTGGGCGAGCCGCACCGGCTGCTCCAGGACAAGACGCTGTTCATGATCTTCTTCGAGCAGTCGACGCGCACGCGCAACTCGATGGAGGCGGGCATGACCCAGCTGGGCGGCCACGCCCACGACCTGACCGCCGACAAGATGCAGATCTCCCACGGCGAGTCGGCCAAGGACACGGCCATCATCCTCTCGCGCATGGGCCACGGCATCGCCAGCCGCAACTGCTTCTACGGCACCGGCAACGCCTACCTGAACGAGATGGCCAAGTGGGCCAAGTGCCCGGTGATGAGCCTGCAGGACGACGTCTACCACCCCTTCCAGGGGCTGGCCGACATGATGACCCTCTTCGAGCACTTCGGCCGCGACCTGCGCGGGCTGAAGCTGACCGTCTCCTGGGCCTACGCCGAGTCGCACGCCAAGCCGCTGTCGGTGCCGCAGACGCAGATCCTCCTCTTCCCGCGCTATGGCATCGACGTCACCGTCGCCCACCCGAAGGACTTCCCGCTGAGCCGCGCCATCGTCGAGAAGGCCAAGCGCAACGCCAGGGAGGGGGGCGGCCGCCTCACGTTCACCCACGACATGGACGAGGCGGTGAAGGGGGCGCAGGTGGTCATCCCCAAGAACTGGGGCGGCTTCGGCGCCTGGAGCGTCGAGGAGTACCTGGCCAACGAGGCCGAATGCAAGAAGGTGATGGCCTCGCGCCTGGCGGCGCACAAGGACTGGATCTTCGACCGCCGCCGCGCCGGCCTCGCCGCCGCCGACGTCAAGCTGATGCACGCCCTGCCCGCCGACCGCAACCGCGAGGTGACCGACGAGGTGATCGACGACGAGTCGATCTCCATCGTCTACGATGAGGCCGAGAACCGGCTGCACACGGCCAAGGCCGTCATGGCCCTGACCATGGGCGGCCGCGGCTAGTCCGCGGCCCGCCGGATGCCCCGCCGCCGGGGCGAGGAGGAACGCGCGCCATGAGCATGCCAGCCGAGCCCCTGGACGGTCTGTACCTGACCGACGCCCAGCTGAAGGCCGAGCTCGCCAAGTGCGAGTTCTGCGAGGAAAAGCCGTGCCGGGACAAGTGCCCGGCCGACTGCTCGCCCGCCGACTTCATCATGGCGGCGCGCGTCTTCCTCTCCTCCGACATCCGCCGCGCCGCGGCGCAGATCATGAAGAACAACCCGCTGGGCGGCGTGTGCGGCCTGGTCTGCCCCGACCGCTTCTGCATGGCCGCCTGCGTGCACCGCAAGCTCGACGGCGCCGTCCACATCCCCGCCGTGCAGGCGACGATCGTGAAGAAGGCCCGCGAGCTGGGGGGCATCCCCGCCTTCGCCGCGGCCAAGCCCAACGGCCGCCGCGTCGCCGTCGTCGGCTCGGGCCCGGCCGGGCTCGGCGCCGCCGCGGTCCTGGCCCAGCTGGGCTGCGCCATCGACGTCCTGGAGAAGGGCAAGGTCCTCGGCGGCACCAACAACCTCATCCCCGGCCATCGCCTCGACCCGGAGATGCTGCGCCAGGACCTGGAGTTCGTCGCCGCCCTCGGCGACATCGCCTTCCGCACGCGGGCGACGGCCCGCGACCCGCGCGCGCTGCTGAAGCAGGGCTATGACGCCGTGGTGGTCGCCGCCGGGCTGCAGGAGCCCCTGCGCCTGGGGCTGCGCAACGAGGAGCTGGCCGTGCCCGGGCTCGACTACCTGTGGAACCCCGGCCGGCACAAGTTCGCCGGCCGCGTCGCCGTGGTCGGCGGCGGGGCGGTCGCGGCCGACTGCGCGCTGACCGCCAAGAGGATGGGCGCGACGGCGGTGGAGATGATCGCCCTGGAGGCGATCGGCGAGATGCCGCTGACGGCGAAGGAGATGGCCGAGCTGCTGGCCGGCGGCATCGAGATCAGCGGCCGCACGCGGGTGACCCGCATCTACCGGCGCGGCCGGAGCGTCGCAGGCCTGGAGACGGCGAAGGTCTCCCTGCCGCCGGGGCAGGTGTTCAGCCCCCGCGCCGTCGCGGACGTCCCCGGCACGGGGCAGAAGCGCATGGACGTGGCGGCGCTCATCGTCGCCATCGGCGCCCGCGCCGACGTGAAGCGCGTCGACGACCCGCGGGTCTTCTACGCCGGCGACTGCGCCAATGGCCCGACCACTGTGGTCGAGGCGGTCGCTGCCGGCAAGAACGCCGCCCTGGAGGTCGCCGCCGCCCTGCTGCGGCAGAAGCGCCCCGAGCTTCCCGGGCCGCGGAAGAGCGTCGTCGAGCTCAGCGGCTACATCGCCCGCCCCGTCTCGCTGGAGGCCGACTTCTTCGGCCGCCGCATCGCCACCCCCTTCCTGCTCTCTGCGGCGCCACCGACCGACGGCCTGGAGCAGATGAAGCAGGCCTACGCCGCGGGCTGGTCGGGCGGGGTCATGAAGACCGCCTTCGACGGCGTCCCCATCCACATCCCCGGCGAGTACATGCACGCCTTCGCCGCCGACACCTACGGCAACTGCGACAACGTCTCGGGCCACTCCCTGGACCGCGTCTGCCGCGAGGTCGGCCAGCTGGTCAAGCTGTTCCCCGACCGGCTGACCATGGCCTCGACCGGCGGCCCGGTCACCGGCGACGACGAGCGCGACAAGGCCGCCTGGCAGGCCAACACCCACAAGCTGGAGAACGCCGGCGCCATGGCCATCGAGTACAGCCTCTCCTGCCCGCAGGGCGGCGACGGCACGGAAGGGGACATCGTCTCGCAGAACGCGGCGCTGACGGCCAAGATCGTCGAGTGGGTGCTGGTCGGCGGCAGCCGCCTCGTGCCCAAGCTGTTCAAGCTGACCGCGGCCGTGACCTCCATCCCGGTGATCGTCAACGCCGTCAGGAAGGTGCTGTCCCGCCACCCCGACAAGCCGGCCGGCATCACCCTGGCCAACACCTTCCCCACGCTCTTCTTCCGCGCCGGCAGCAAGCCCGAGTGGGAGGAGGGGATCGTCGTCGGCATGAGCGGCGCCGGCGTCACGCCCATCAGCAACCTGACCCTGGCCACGGTGGCCAACCTGGGCGTGGCCGTCTCGGGGAACGGCGGGCCCATGGACTACCGGGCGGCGACCCACTTCCTGGCCCTGGGCGCCCGCACCGTGCAGTTCTGCACCATGGTCATGAAGCACGGCTACGGCGTCTTCGCCGACCTGGCCAGCGGCACCAGCCACCTGATGCGCGAGCGGGGCATCGACTCCATGGAGCGGCTGATCGGCATCGCCCTGCCTTTCCCGGTCACCGGCTTCATGGACCTCTCCGCCGAAAAGAAGATCTCCCGCTGCGACGACGACCTGTGCCTGAGCTGCGGCAACTGCGGCCGCTGCCCCTACCTGGCGATCTCCTTCGACGAGAAGCGCCATCCGCGCATCGACCCGGCCCGCTGCATCGGCTGCAGCATCTGCGCCCAGAAGTGCTTCGCCGGCGCCCTGGCCATGCGCGAGCGCAGCGCCGAGGAGAAGGCCGCCCTGCGCGAGGACTGAGCCGTGTGCGAATACGCCTTCAACGAGCTGTGCCGGCCCAGGCCCGAGTGGACGGGCACCGACTACGACTTCCTGCAGGCCCGCGACATGCTCGACTTCCACCGCTCCCTGCCCGGCTACGCCGCCACGCCGCTGGTCGAGCTGCCGAACCTGGCCGCCAAGCTGGGGCTGGCCGAGATCTTCGTCAAGGACGAGTCGCAGCGCTTCGGCATCAAGGCCTTCAAGGCCCTCGGCGCCTCCTACGCCATGTACCGCTTCCTGCAGCGCCGCTGGCAGGAGCGCTTCAGCGAGCCCTTCACGCCGGCGAGCTTCCGCGACGCCAAGGTCCTGGAGAAGCTGGGCGCCTTCACCTTCTGCGCCGCCACCGACGGCAACCACGGCCGGGCTGTCGCCTGGACGGCGCGCATGCTGGGGCAGAGGGCGGTCATCTACATGCCGGCCGACTCGGTGCCGGTGCGGGTGGAGAACATCCGCGGCGAGGGGGCCGAGGTGGTCCTGGTCGCGGGGACCTTCGACCTGTGCGTCGAGCGCTGCGCCGCCGACGCCGCGAAAAACGGCTGGCAGGCCATCTCCGACACCGCCTACGCCGGCTACCGCGAGATCCCCGGCTGGATCCTGCTGGGCTACACCTCAATCTTCGCCGAGCTGGAGGGGCTGCTGCACGGGCCGATGAAGACCGGCGTGGACGCGGTCATCCTGCCGGCCGGCGTGGGCGGGCTGGCCGCCGCCGGCGCCTTCTTCTACACCAAGCGCTACGGCGCCAAGCGCCCCTGCCTGATCTGCATCGAGCCGGTCTCCTCCGACTGCTTCCTGGAGTCGGTGCGCCACGGCAAGGGCGAGCCGCTGCCGACGAAGGGCAAGCAGACCTCGATCATGGCCGGCCTCAACTGCGGCGTCCCCTCGCCCCTGGCCTGGCCGTTCCTCCGCGACGCCTATCCCTTCTTCCTGGCCGTCGGCGACGAGTGGGCCGAGCAGGCCATGCGCCGCTACTACCGCCCCCTGAAGGACGACCCGCCCATCGTCTCGGGCGAGTCCGGCTCCTCGGGGCTGGCGGCGCTGCTGGCGCTCACCACCTCGCCCAAACTGGCCGAGGCGCGGGGCAAGCTGCCCCTGGGCAAGGGCTCGCGGGTGCTGATCGTGAACACCGAGGGAGACACCGATCCGGAGAACTTCCAGAAAGTAGTCGAACAACAGTGACGAGTGACGAGTAACAAGGAACAGCATAGGCTGCACTCGGTTGACGGTAGACGGCAACAGCATCTGGAGATTCGAAATAGGAAGGAACTTACAGTCCGTCGAGGTTCCACGTACCACGTACCACGTTGGCAAAGAATGAAAAATAATCAGCATCACCCCATCTATTGCTGTGTCGAATCACGAATCACGAATTACGAATTACGATGGATCGATTGCGCTTACCGTCTGCCGTATGCCGGAAATCGTACGCCGATCGTCTTCACGAATTACAATTGATCGAGTTTATTGCTGCTGCTTGTCAATTGTTACTCGTCACTTGTCACTAAGATCGGTGATCTATGGTACAATATCCAATGGACGCGAAAACCGACCTGCACCTGCACACCCTTGTCTCCGACGGCAACGCCACACCTCTCGACATGCTGGCCGCCGCGCAGGAGGCGGGGCTCAAGAAGATATCCTTCACCGACCATGACGCCCTGGGCGCCTACCGCCACTGGGGCGATATTTTCGCCAAGGCCGGGGAGCTGGGCATCGAGCTGGTCTCCGGCATCGAGCTGGACACGAACTACCGCGACGAGGAGCTGCACCTGCTGGGCTACGGCTTCGACCTCGCCGACAAGGCGGTGAACGAGCGGCTGCGGCTGGTGCAGGGGCTGCGGCGGCAGCGGATCCTGCGCCAGCTGGAGGACATCAACCGCTTCTTCGGCCGCAAGGTGGTGGAGCGCAAGAAGGTCCTGCTGCCGCAGCGCGACTCGCTGATGAAGCCGCACCTGGTGCACGCCATGCTCGACGAGGGGCTCTTTCCCGACTACCGCGAAGCGGCCAGGTGGCTATCGGTCAACGCCGCCGTCCCCATCCATGTTCCCAAGCTGCCCATGGCCGACGCCATCGCCATGATCGTCCGCGCCGGCGGCGAGGCGATCCTGGCCCATCCCGGCTACATCGTCGCCGAGACCGAGATCAGGCTGGAGGAGA
>DAHVOV010000349.1 GCA_027318645.1 Candidatus Aminicenantota bacterium | reverse complement strand
AGAACCTGCCGGTCAGCAGCAGGGCGACGGACAGCTCGGTCGCCGCATATCCGCCGAGGGAATTGCGGTAGAAGGTGAAGCCGTCGAAGGAGGCGGCCAGGTCGGGGTTCTCGCGGGCGATCTCGGCGAACACGTCGGACGGGAAGGAATCGAGGACGATGATGATCGCGTTGCGCTGCTTGGAAAAGGAGAATTTGTTCGCCGTGTCCACGGTGTAGCGCTGGAAACTGGGCCTCTCGCCCTGGCGGGCGAACAGCGCCGCGCCATAGCCGAGCTGGATGAGGACCAGGAACCAGGAGATCTTCCTGGCGTGGCGGACAACGAGGGGCGAGAACAGGAACGCCGCCGCCAGAACGGCGATCCACAGTCCCAGGTCGATGAACCCCAGGGGCCGCATCGCGTTCCAGGGAATGGCGCGCCCGTCCAGGGGGCCGTAGTTCCAGAGCAGGACGTTCCCCTGCAGCCACAGCAGGACGGCCAGGGCGAACAGCAGGGCGATCCCCTTCTCCAGGGGCCGGCGACCCAGCCGGCGCAGCAGCCGCAGCAGCAGCCAGAGGAGCAGGCCGACGGCCAGCGCGAGGCCCGATCCCACGGCGAGGAGATCGATGATGCCGTTGGTGAACTCCTCGCTGTTCGTCAGATAGATGACGGCGGGGAGGAAGAGGAGTGGCGTCAGGGCGAACAGGGCGATCACGGCGAAGGGAATGCGGCTTTCTTCGTTCATCGGGGCTATTGTAGCGTAATTCTCCCTGGCTGGCAACGGGACGCACTGCCGGCCGCCGACCGGTGCCATCCTTGACTCACGGGGATATTCTGATATAATAGGAAGCGCTCACTCGGAGGAATCCTTGCAAACATTGAACGGCATAGACAGCAAGTTCCGGCTCGCCATCCTGGTCGCCCGCCGCGCCAAGCAGCTCCTCAACGGCTCCCACCGCAAGGTGGAGCTCAAGAGCGACAACGTCCTGACCGTCGCCATGGAGGAGTTCCGCCAGGGAAAGATCGACTTCGACGTCCTCAACGAGGAGGACAGCATCTTCGGGCAGCCCGCCGCCGAGGAGGAGGGCGCGGCCGTGGCCGCCGCCGGCGCCGAGGAGACCGAGGGCGAGAGCGAGCCCGACGCCGAGGAGAGCGAAGAGCCCGAAAAGGGGGACGAGCCCGACGGCGAATCCTGACCCAGGCCCGGCCATGAGCACCGTCATCCGCTCGCCGAACTGGATCGGCGACGGGATCATGAGCCTTCCCGCCATCCGCGCCTTCCGCGACCTATTTCCCGGCGAGCGCCTGGCCGTCGCCGCCAAGGGCTACCTGGCGCCGCTGTTCCTGAACATCCCCGAGATCGACGAGATCGTCCCCCTGCCCGACCGCTGGACGGCCCGCACGCTGCCGGCGGCCGCCGCCGGCCTGCGCCGGCGGGGCTTCGACCGCGGCCTGCTGTTCACCAACTCCTTCTCCTCCGCCCTGCTGTTCCGCCTGGCGGGCATCCGCCCGCTCACCGGCTATGCCCGCGACGGCCGCGGCTTCCTGCTGGACGCGCGCATCGCGCCGCCGCCGCCCTCGCGCCATCACCAGTATTATTACCTGAACCTGGTCGAGCGCCTGGCCGGCCGGGGCGCCGGCCGGCCCTTCCCGGCCTCGCTGGTGGTCACCGCCGAGGAGAGGGAGGAGGCCGCCGCCTGGCTGCGGGAGCAGGGGATCGCCGGGGATAGGCCGCTGCTGGCCGTGGCGCCGGCCGCCGCCTACGGCAGCGCCAAGGCCTGGCTCCCCGGCCGCTTCCGCGAGTTCATCGCCGCCTGGCTGCGGGGCCGCCCGCAGAGCGCCGTGCTGCTGCTGGGCAGCGCGTCCGAGCGCCAGCGCATCGCCGAGGTCGCCGCCGGCCTCCCCGCGGGCGCGTTCAACCTCGCCGGCCGGCTCGAGCTGCGCCGCTCCATCGCCGTGCTGTCTCTCTGCCGGCTCTTCGTGGGCAACGACTCGGGGCTGATGCACGCCGCCGCCGCCCTGTCCGTGCCGCTGGTGGCCGTGTTCGGGCCGACCGCGCCCGGCAGCACCGCGCCCGTCGCCGGCCGCTTCCGGCTGCTGCACCGCGGCGCCGACTGCGCCCCCTGCCGCCGCCGCGAGTGCCCGACCGACCACCGCTGCATGTCCGCCGTGGCGACCGGCGAGGTCCTGGAGGCCGCCGCGTCGCTCTGGGAGGGCGGGGATGCCTAAGGCGGTCTTCCTCGACCGCGACGGCACCCTGATCGAGAACCGCGGCTACATCTGCGAGTTCTCCCAGGTCGGCTTCTACCCCTTCGCCGCCGCCGCCGTGCGCGAGCTCAACGCCGCCGGCTACCGGGTCATCGTGGTCAGCAACCAGTCGGCCGTGGCCCGCGGCATCTGCAGCGCGGCGCAGGTGGACGAGCTGCACCGCCGGCTGCAGGAGCATTTCCGCGCCGAAGGTGCCGAGATCGCCGCCTTCTATTACTGCCCCTTCCTGGCCGACGGCGCCGTGGCCGCCTATCGCCGCGCCAGCCCGCTGCGCAAGCCCGAGCCGGGCATGCTGCGGCTGGCGGCCCGCGAGCACGGCCTCGACCTGGCGCGCAGCTACATGGTCGGGGACCGCGACGACGACATCGAGGCCGGCCGCCGCGCCGGCTGCCGCACCGTGCTGGTGCGCACCGGCTACGGCCGCGAGAGCGAGGCCCGCCTGCTGGCCGAGGGGCCGCGTCCCGACCGGGTCGCCGACGACCTGGCCGCCGCCGCCGCCCTGATCGCCGCCGGGGGCTGAGGCGCAAGAAAGGCGCCGGACGCTTGTTCCATGACCATGGACGACGCCGCGCGCTCCGATGACGACATCGTCGGCTCGGTCCTGGAGGGCCGCACCCGGGACTACGAGATCCTGATCCGCCGCTACTCCCAGCGCATCGTCCTCTTCATTTCCCGCATGACCGGCGACAGCGACGATGCGCGCAGCATCGCCCAGGACGTCTTCCTGAAGATCTACGAGAGCCTCCCGCACTATCGCCGCGAGAACAACTTCTCCGCCTTCATCTTCAAGGTCGCCCGCAACATGACCCTGAACTTCCTCAAGCGCCGCCAGCGCACCGTCCTCTTTTCGCGGCTGCTCGGCCGCGACCTGGATCGCGCCCCGTTCCGCCAGGACCCGCCGCGCCTCTCGGAGCTGGAGCAGGGGGAGCGCGAGGGGGAGCTGACCCGCCAGTTGCGGCTCCTGAGCGAGGAGCAGCGCCTGGCGCTGGTCCTCAAGGTCTACCTGGAGTTCTCTTACCGCCAGATCCGGGAGGTGACCGGCTGGTCGGTGCCCAAGATCGAGACGCTCATCTCGCGGGCCAAGTCCCGCCTGAAAAAAAGCCTCCGGCTGCAAGAAAGCGGGGGCGAAGCGGTTATGCAAGCGAGGGAACAATGAATTGCCGACGGATCACGCGTTTGCTCAGCCCCTGGCAGGACGGGGAGCTCGATCCCGACCTGGGCCGGGAGGTGGAGCGCCACCTGCGCGGCTGCGCCGCCTGCAGCGGACGCTGGGCCGCCCTGGGCGAGCTGCGGCAGCGGCTGCTGCGGGTGCCGCCGCCGGCGGACGATCCCTTCCTGCCGGCCCGGGTCATGGCCCGGCTGCAGGCACGGCCGGTCCGCGGCGGCCGCCTGCTGCGCGCCGCCGCCTGGGCGGCGGTCTTCGCCGCCGTCTTCGCTGGCGGGTTCCTGCTGCAGACCGCGATCGCACCGGGCGCGGCGACGGCGCCGGCGGCCAGCTACAGCTCGGTGCTGCTCGAGCCGCAGGAATTCGGCCTGCTGTCCGTCCACGACGACTTCCTGGACCTGTTCAACGGAGGCGGCCGTGAAGCGCGCTGACGCCGTTCCCCTGCTGCTCGCCGTCTCCCTGGCGCTGAACCTGGCCTTCGTGTCGTTCCACGTGGTCCAGCGGCTCCGCCGCCCCCGGCCGGCGCCGCCGTTCGCGCTGCGCAGCGAGTTCGGCCTGCGCGCCGGCCAGGACGCCCGGGTGCGCGAGATCGTGCGCTCCTTCAAGCTGGCCTCCATCCAGTTCAAGGAGGACATCCTGGACAAGCGGGTGGCGATCATCGAGGAGCTCGGCGGGGCGGCGCCCGACCGGCAGCGCATCGCCGCCCGCACCGAGGAGCTGAACGCCCTGGAGGCGCAGCTCAACCGCGACTTCATCGCCGCGCTGCTCCGCGTCGCCGACGTGCTCGACCCCGGGCAGCGCCTGGACATGATCTACCGCCTGAGCCGCGGCTGGTTCTTCCTCGACCGCGGCGCGAAACAAGGAGGACCCCATGAATAAACGCTTCGTGTTCACGCTGGTCTTGATCCTGCTGCTCGGCACGCTGGCGCCGGCCCAGTCCGACCGCCGCATGCGGCCCGGCCTGGTGAACAGCCTGCGCTTCGGCCTGCACATGGCCGAGGACAACCTGTTCGAGGCCCGCTTCATCCTGCACCAGAAGGGCGAGCTCGGCCTGTCGGCCGCGCAGCAGAAGAAGATCGAGGACCTGATGCTGGCCTACGAGGAGGGCGCCATCCGCGCCGGCTCCGACATCAAGGTGCTCGAGCTGAAGTTCGCCGCCCTGCTGCGCGCCGGCGGCGTCGACCGCCGCGAGATGGAGCGCCAGGCCCGCGCCATCGGCGGCAAGCGCACCGACCTGCAGGTCAACCACCTCAATTACCTGCTCGACGTGCGCGCCGTCCTGACCCCCGAGCAGGTCCAGAAGCTCGAGAAGATCAAACGCTCGTTCGCCCCGCGCCTATTCCACGGCCGCCCGGGCGCGAAGGACGGGCCGGGCATGGCGCCGCCGCCGCCGGCCGGCGATGACGAGCCGGAGCCTGACGAGACCGAGGGCTGAAACTCATCTCCCTCCTCCTCCCTGACCACGGCCGCGAGGCCGTGGTCTTTTTCCCCGCGGAAGCGACCGCGGCCTATGCTGTCCAAGATAAGTTGTTCTGTGGATGGACTGCATTCATGACAGAGGTTCATGGGTTAGCCAAAGCGGATTTCAGAGAAGGTTTGGCGCTCGTAAGACTAAAATTACAAGCACCAAGCACCAAATTCCAAACAAATTCCAAGTTCCAAATTCCAATGACCTAAACCAAAGCACTGAAGTGATAGTGGTAGCGATAGCAACCGGAATCAAGGATAATCTTCGATAGCGAGTATTTCCTGATGGGGGATCTTTCACAATCGCCTTTTGACTTATGCTTTTTGCCTTGAGAGTCGGATCTTTCCCGGTCGCAACAGTATGGCCCTAGGGCTGCCTGCTTTACTTTTACCTTTTACCTTTTTCCTTTTACCTTACGAGAGCCTTGGTTTGGGTCATTGGGACCTTGGTGCTTGGTGCTTATTTGGAATTTGCTGCTTGGAAATTGGTGCTTCAGTCATACCAGCTTCTGAAAGTTATCTTGGACAGATCTGCACCAACACTATCACGATCACATTCTATTGGTACTGGATCCGCGTGATGACGATCTCGGGGCTGGAGATGGCGCAGAGCGCGTTGTCATTGTTGTGCGCGAAGCCCTCGTCCCCGCCGCGGATGATCAGGCCGTGGTTGGGCGCCTGCCCCGTGCACCAGGCCTGGACCGTGGGGGTGATGTCGATCTCGACGGTGTGCCCGAACTCCCAGTTGATGGTCGCCAGCGGCGTGGCCGGGACGTCCAGCCCGTCCCCGGCGCCGTCGCGCCGCAGGAGGTAGAAAGGCTGCTTCTTGGCGAAGGAAACCACGCTGAAGCGCAGCACGGCCTTGGTCACCTCGAATCCCTTGTAGATCCCCGTCGGGTTGACGATCGTGCGGTAGACGTGGCCGATGTACTTCCAGCAGGGGCCGGAGGGATCGTCCATGGTGTTGGACCAGCCCACGGCGAAGCCGATCTGGGGCCAGGTCGGTGCCTCGCCTTTCGTATAGAGGCAGCCGATGACCGGCGATTCCCACTGGACGATCTTGGGATAGACCCGCGAGCCGGAGCCGGTGAACGTCTCGGTCAAGGGGACGGCGTCCAGCGGCTGGACGCGAAAGACGCCGCTGAAGCCGACGTAATTTTCGTCGGGAGTGGCCACGCGGATGACGTACTCCTTGCCCACCTGGTAGCGCTCGTTGAAGATGAGGGCGTCCTGGTAGTCCCCGTCGTTGACCTGCAGAGGATCGTTGAAGCGGTGCACGGAGCCGACATAGGTCTTGCGGTCGCTCAGGTAGACGCCGAACTTCACCTGGGGATAGGTCGCGATCGGGGTCCGGTCCCACTTGATCTCCAGCATGGAGCCCGGCTTGATCTGCAGGCCCTGGGCCGGCATGCTGACCGGGATGGCGCCGGCGGCGAAGAACTTGTTCCCGATCTCGCGGGCGGCGATCGGCTGCAGGTTGGAGAGGTCACCCAGGGTGAAGGCGTTGCTGATCGCGACCGGGCACTTGTCCTGCAGGTCGCGGATGCGGATGCGGTAGCCGCTGCCGGCGGAGGCCTTGCCGGCGGCGGTGCTGCCCACGTCGCTCCAGGTCCAGGACCCGCTGCCGTTGGCGCCGATGGCCGTCCCCGCGATCATGACGCCCTTCTTGACGTCCCCCTGGTACAGGATCAGCCGGACCTGGGAATTGCCTGCCAGCCCCTTGTAGGTCCAGGTGACGGTCCGCGAGCCGCCCAGGGGCCAGGTCTCCCCGCCCTTGGGCGAGGTGACGGTGATGCTCTGGGCCGGCAGCCAGGCGGCGAGCAGCAGCAGGACGGCGATGCAGGCGATCGGTTTCATGGGACCTCCTTGAGTTTGCCCTATGAATACGGTTTCCCTCCGGGATATCTCACGCCCGCGCGCCGGCGGCCCGCCGCGGCCGGGGCGGCGTCAGCGGGAGATGAAGCGCTTGAAGTTCAGCAGCGAGACGGAGACCAGGGAGGCGGCGATGCCGGCCAGGGCCAGCAGGTCCTTCCAGAAATAGGCGATGCCGTTGCCCTTGAGGAAGATCTCGCGGATGATCTGGATCAGGTAGCGCAGGGGATTGATGTCGGCGAGCAGGCGCAGCGGCTGGGGGATGTTGGCCACCGGCGTGAAGAACCCCGACATCAGCAGGAAGAGCATCAGCGAGAACCAGGCGAAGAACATCGACTGCTGCGTTGTCGTCGAGAGCACCGAGATCAGCAGGGCGTAGGAAAGGATGGCCGCCAGGTAGACCAGCGCGGCCACGAGCAGGTAGAACAGGCTGCCGCGGAAGGGGATGCCGAACCACAGGACCACGACCAGCAGGCCGATGACCATGTCGACCAGGCCGACGAGCGCCGCCGGCAGCGCCTTGCCCAGGTAGATCTCCAGGCTGGCGAGCGGCGACATGAGCAGCGTGTCCAGGGTCTGCTGCTCCTTCTCGCGCACCAGCGAGGCGGAGGTGAGGAACATGGTGATGATGGTCAGCAGGAAGCCGACGATCCCCGGCCCCATGTAGTTGATGCTGCGCAGCTGCGGGTTGAAGCGGAACAGCGGGCGGTCGGCCAGGGGCAGGCCGCGGCCGCGCCGGGCCAGGTCGTCCAGGATGTAGCCCTTGATGATGCCGTTGAAGTAGCCGGCGGCGACCATCGCCGTGTTGGAGTCGATGCCGTCCATCAGCACCTGGACCTCCGGGTAGGCCCGGGCCGCGCCCCCATGGCCCCGGGCGTCGCGGAAGACGATCACCGCCTTCGCCCGCCCCTTCTTCAGCAGCTCGAGGGTGTCGGCGCCCTGGCGGCTCTCGAAGCGCACGGCGAACAGCGGCGAGCGGCGCACGCGCTCGCTGACCCGCTCGGCGACCTGGCCGCGGGAGAGGTTGACGATGGCCACCGGCACGCGGCGGATGTCGCTGGAGACGACGTAGCCGAGGATGATGATCTGGATGACCGGGCCGGCGAACATCAGGAACAGCAGCTCCTTCTGGCGCACGACCTCGATCAGCTCCTTTTTGACCAGGTAGCGCAGCTTCATTGGGCGGCCTTCCTCTGGCGGTTGAACTTGCGGGTGGCCGCCGCCAGCAGCGCCGCGCCGAGGACGGCCAGCATGGCGCCCTCGAACCAGAAATGGCGCAGCTCGGCCCCCTTCAGCACCACGCCGCGGATGATGCGCAAGAAATAGGTGGCCGGGATGGCGTAGGAGAGGGCGCGCAGCACCGGGCTCAGGGAGTCGAGGGGGAAGATGAAGCCCGAGAGCAGGAACGAGGGCAGCATGGTGATGAGCAGCGTGGCCAGCATGGCCGTGCGCTGCGTCGGCGCCGTGGTGGAGATCAGGATGCCCAGCGACAGCCCGGCGACGATGTAGAGCAGGGCGAACGCCAGCAGCACCAGCAGGCTGCCGCGCAGGGGGATGCCGAACCAGAAGCGGGCGAACAGCAGGATGACCGCCCCGTCGAGCAGGGCGACGATGATGTAGGGGACGGTCTTGCCGACGATGATCTCCCGCGAGCGCAGCGGCGAGATGAACAGCAGGGCGATCGAGCCGGTCTCGCGCTCGCGCGAGATGCTGAGCGAGGTGAGCATGGCCGAGATCATCAGCAGGATGACGGCGATCAGGCCGGGGATGAAGAAGAACTGGCTGCGGGCCTCGGGGTTGAAGAAGACCTTGGTGTCCAGCCGCAGCGGCAGCGCCGCCGCCCCGCCGCCGGCCAGCAGCCCGGCGTTGAAGTCCAGCAGGATGCGCTCGCCGTACTGCAGGACCAGGTTGGCCACGTTGACGTCGCTGCCGTCGATGACCAGGCCGACCTCGGCGGGCCGGCCGGCGGCCAGCCGGCGGTCAAAATCGGGGGGGATGACGATGATCGCGCGCAGCGACCGGCCGCGCAGCATCTCCTCGGCCTCGGCCAGCGCCAGCTCGCCGCCGGACTCCCGGCCGTGCATGACGAACACGCGGTTGGCGGCGAAGGCCTGCGCCAGCCGCCGCGACTGCCGGCCCTGCGACTGGTCGATGACGGCGGCGTCGACGCGGTCGAGGTCGTAGGAGACCGAGTAGCCCAGGATGAAGATCATGACCAGCGGCGTGATGAAGACCATGGTCAGGCTGCGCGGGTCGCGCAGGATGTGGAAGAACTCCTTGACGATGATGGCCTTAATCCTGCCCATGTTCGCGGATGGCGTCCTGGAAGAGCGCCTCGATGCTCGCCTGGCGCTTCTGGCGCAGGAGCTCGTCGGGAGCGCCGGCGGCGACGAGCTCGCCGTCGTGGATGATGAGGATGCGGTCGCAGTACTCGGCCTCGTCCAGGTTGTGGGTGGACACGAGCAGCGTCTTGCCCTGCGTCTTGAGGCCGTAGATCTCGCTCCAGAAGGCGCGGCGCGCCTCGGGGTCGACGCCGGAGGTCGGCTCGTCGAGCAGGATGATCGCCGGGTCGGGCAGCAGGCAGACGAACAGGGCCACCTTCTGGCGGATGCCCGGGGGGACGTCCTGGATCTTCTGGCGCAGGATGGCGCCGGCGACCTGCTGCTCCATCCGCGCCATGGCCGCCCGCAGCTCGCGCGGCGCCAGGCCGGAGATGCCGCCGAAGAACTCGATGTTCTCCAGGGCGCTCAGCAGCGGGTAGAGGGAGAACTTCTGCGACATGTAGCCCAGCATGCGCTTCACCCGCGGCAGCTCGCGGCGGTTGTCGAGGCCGTTGACCGCCACCGTCCCCGAGGTGATGCGCAGCAGCCCGGTGATCATCTTGATCGTCGTCGTCTTGCCGGCGCCGTTGGGGCCCAGGAAGCCGACGATCTCCCCCGGGGCCACGTCGAAGGAGATGCCGCGCACGGCCGAAAAGGAGCCGAAGTCCTTGCGCAGGCCGCGGACGGCGATGGCCGGCGTCGCGCCCGTCATGCCCGCCTCTCGTAATAGATGTACATGTCCTCCAGGGTCGGGGCCTCCTCGACCATCTCGCGGTGCGGGATGAGGCGGCCGAGGTTCTCGTCCCCCGTCTGCAGGTACTTGATGTACTTGCCGCGCAGGTAGGCGGCCGCCCCCAGGCCGGGGACGGCGGCGGCCTGGCGCATGGCCGCGAAGACGTTGCCCGCGGGCAGGATGCGGAAGAGCCGGGCCGGGAACGTCCGCCGCAGGTCGGCCAGGGTCGACTGCAGCATGACCCGGCCGCCCTTGATGAAGACCACGCGGTCGCCCTTCTCGGCCTCGTCGAGGTAGGGGGTGGACATGACGATGGTCCGGCCCTCCTGCTTGAGCGACTCGATGATGGCGAAGAACTCGATGCGCGACAGGGGGTCGACGCCGGTGGTCGGCTCGTCGAGGATGATCAGCTGCGGCGAGGAGAGCAGGATGGTGGAGAGGGCCAGCTTCTGCTTCATGCCGCCCGAGAGGGCGCCGGCGCGCCGGCGGCGGAAGGGGGCCATGCCCGTGCGCTCCAGCAGCCGCCCCTTGAGCTCCTCGCGCCGCGCCGCCGGCACCTGCTGCACGGCGGCGAAGAAGTCCATGTTCTCCTCGACGCTGAGGTCGGTGTACAGCGAGAAGCGCTCGGGCATGTAGCCGCACACGGAGGTGATCCGCGCGTAGTCGTCGAGGATGTCCTCGCCGTCGAGCAGGATGGCGCCGGCGTCCTTCTTGACCAGCCCGACCAGCATCTTGAAGAGGGTCGACTTGCCGGCGCCGTCGGCGCCGGTCAGGACGGTGATGGCGCCGCGGGGGATGTCCAGGGTGGCGTCGTCCACGGCGCGGATGGCGCCGAACGACTTGCTCACCCCCTGCAGCCGGACCACGTCCCCTCCCCTAGCGCGCGAAGGCGACGGTGACCGGCTGGCCGACCTTGAAGGCGCCCAGGTCGCCCTCGAGCCGCACCTTCACCTGGTAGAGCAGCGCCTGGCGCTCCTTCTCGGCGACGATGTACTTGGACGAGAACTCGGCCTTGCGGCCGAAGAAGGCGATGCGGCCGCGGAAGCTCCGCCCCTCCAGGCCGTCGACGGTCACCTGCGCCGCCTGGCCCAGCTTCAGCCCGGCGATCTCGCGCTCCTCGACGAACACGTCGACGAACAGGCTGGAGAGGTCGAGGACGTCGGCCAGCGGCGTCCCGGGCAGCACGGTCTCGCCGGTGCTCACGAAGGTCTCCAGCACCACGCCGCCGACCGGCGAGCGCAGCTGCAGGTCGCGGTCGGCCAGCTCCAGCGCCCGGCGCTTGTTGGCCAGGCGTTCCCTCTGGATCTGCAGGGCCTCCAGCGACCGGTCCAGCTCGAACAGGGCGGTCCGGGCGTCCTGCAGCTGCAGCTCCGACTTCTCGGCCTGCTCGCCCGAGACCGACTGGCTCTTCCTCAGGCGCTCGAGGCGCTGCGCCTGCTTCCGCCAGTAGTTGAGGTTGGCCGCCAGCAGCGTGCGCTTCTCGCGGGCGCGGGCCTCGCCGTTGGCGATCTCCTTCTCGGCCAGGTCCAGCTCCTCGAGGCCGTTGCGCACCTTGTCGCGGTTCAGCTCGGCCACCAGCTCGCCCCGCTTCACCGCCTGCCCCTCCTGCACCAGCAGCCGCTCCAGCGTGCCGCCGGCCAGCGCCTTGACGCCGGCGATCTCGCCGTCCACCACGCCGGGGACGCGGATCTCCCGCCCGTTGTTGCCGCAGGCCCAAAGCAGCATGATCCCGAAAAGCAGCGCCGCCGTCCGTTTCATTCTTCCTCCTGGCACACCCCGATCAGCGTGTCGATGCTTGTCGCCAGCAGCCCCAGCTGCGCTTCCAGCCCGCCGCGCTCGGCGCGGTATCTCTCCTGGCTGGTCATGGCCGCCAGCAGGTCGGAATGAGCGATCTGGCTCTCCGCGTACAGGTTCTCCTTCAGGCCGACGTCCTCGCGGGCGTTGGCCTCCAGGCGGTCCAGCAGCGCGCGCTTCCGCTCCAGGCTGTCGCGCTGGAGGAACAGCTGGCTCAGGGACCGCTCGCTCTCGCGCACGAAGTCGGCGCGCCGGTCCTCCAGCTGGCGCAGGGCGATGTCGGCCAGCTCGAGGTCGCGCCCGCGCCGGTTCCAGTTGAAGACCGGCAGGGAGACGTTGACCCCGCCGGCGGCGTACAGGGTCCAGCGGTCGCTGAAAAAGTTCTGTCCCGGCCGGCCGTAGTGCAGCTCGGCGAAGGCGCCGACCTGGGGCAGGTAGGCGCCGGCGACGGCCTTTTTCTGGGCCCGGAGCATGCCCGCCTTCTCGTCGAGCGAGCGCAGCAGCGGGTGGCCCGTCCGGAAGGATTCCCGGGCCGCGGCGAACGACTCCCGGCGGTCGAGCGCCTGGGGCTCGATGTCGCCCGGGTCATGGCCGCAGAGGCTGCGGAAGCGGACCGCCTCGGCCTCGATCAGCTGCTCCACGTCCTCCAGGCCCAGCCGCGCCTCGTCGGCCTTGGCCTGGGTCTCCAGGAGGGCCGATCTCCGGACCAGGTCCTCGGCGAAAAGGTCCTTCAGCTTCCGCAGGTGGATCTCCAGGCTGGCCAGCAGGGAGTTCAGCGAGTCGCGCTTCCGGCTGTACAGCAGGTGATTGAAATAGGACGCCTTGACGATCCCGGCGATCTCGACCCGCTTCAGGCGGGTCAGTTCCCGCTCCGACAGCTCCCGTCCCGCCTCGATGCGGACGGCCTGGCTCAGCGCCCCCCCGGCATAGAGCGGCTGCTGTAGGGACAGCTTCAGGTCGACGGACTGGCTCGGGGCCGAGAGGATCACCGTGCCGGCCGGCACGTTGGGGCCCAGCGGGAAGGGGAAGGTCCCGGCCGTGACCTCCACCTTGTCGGTGCTGGCGCGGTAGCCGGCAACGAACGCGGCGGAGAAGTACTTTTGCCGCAGCGCCGACTCCCGGGCCAGCGCGGCCGCCCGCTCCTGGAGCTTCTGGCCGTCGAGGGCGCCGCTGAGGGCCCAGGCGTCCTTCACGGCCTGGGAGAGCGGCACCTTGGCCGGCAGGGAGAAGGCCAGGGCCATGAACAGCATGAAGGCGATCGGTTTCATTTCAGCATCCCCCGTTTCAGGACATTGACCACGCTGGCGACGCGCCGGCGGTAGAACTCCTCGTCGCTGGCCACGCGGGTCCCCGAGATGGCCTCCACCATGGGCTTGCCGATGAAGGAGAAGATGGAGAGGGCGACGATGTTCATCATGAAGTGGAGCGGATCGGGCTCCGAGATCAGCCCCTGCTCGTGCCAGCTGCGGATGCGCTCGAAGAGCGGGTGGGGGCCGAACTCGGTCATCTGGGAAATGATGCCGGCCATGATGCCGCAGAGGTTGTCCGGGTCGTGGATCAGGTCGAAGGCCACGATGCGCACGAACTCGGGATGGCCGGCGAAGAGCTGGATGTACAGCTCGGGGAATTTCTCCATCAGCGCCGCGGGCGCAAGGTCCGGCGTGAGGATGGCCCTGATCTTGGTGAAGAACTCGCCCATGACCTCCTTCAGGATGGTCTGGTACAGCCCCTCCTTGGAGGAGAAATAATAGAAAAGCATGGCCTTGTTGCAGCCGGCCGAGCGGGCGATGGCCTCCATCCGGGCCCCGGCGAATCCCCTGGCCGCGAACTCCTTTTGCGCCGCCAGGAGGATCTTTTCCCTGCCTGGGTTTTTATCTTTTTTCATTTAACCAACCATTTGGTTTAACCATATGGTTAATATAACATCGATCCTTCTCGCTGTCAACAACTATTTTCTGATTTTTTCAGAAACGACTATGCTCGCCGCCAGAAATCAGCACTGGGGGCTTTC
>DAHVOV010000325.1 GCA_027318645.1 Candidatus Aminicenantota bacterium | reverse complement strand
TAGGAGCCGACGACGCCGCGGGTGCCCTCGACAATGGTCCCCACGCGGTTGGCCTCGAGGGTGCCCCCGCGATACAGGGTGATGCGCATGCTGCTGCCCGCCGCGGTCGGGGTCCAGGTGATGGTCACCATGCTGCCGATGGCCCACCTCTCGCCCCCGTTGGGTGAGGTGACGGTGACTGCCGGAAGACAGGAATACGCCAGAATGATAACCACCAGGCTAAAAAACAACCTTCTCAACCGCTTTGCGCTCATGTGCACCTCCAGCAGTCGCAGGGCCGCCCTGCTTCGCATAAGTAATATCAATTGGCACCCTGAAATCTCGGCATCAGGGAGACAAAGAAGGTGACCGGACTCCAGGGAAGAGAGAGGGAAGACAGAGTGGGAAAGAAGTCCTGAAAAGGTTTTTCCCACTCTCTCTTCCCTGTTTCTTTCCCTCCCTCTTCCCTCTGCCTTCCCTGAGATCGTATTTCTTCTCTTCCGTACGCCGTACGCCGTGGGCCGTACGCCGAGTTCAAGCAGGATACTGCCCGTACTTCAATTCCCTGAGCACGATGACGCTGCGGAAGGCGGCGATCTCGGCGGCGAACTCGGTGCGCAGCCGGCGCATGAAGGCCAGGAACTCTCCGCCCGGCCCGGTCATCAGCTCCACTTCCAGGTCGTAGCCGCCGACGGTCTTGACCAGGAAGATCACCTCGGGGCGGGCGCGCAGCCAGGCGCAGAGCCGGTCGAGCGGCGCGCCGGCCGGCTGCTCCAGGCGCAGGAAGACCTTGCGGTAGACGCGGCCGAGCAGGACGTGGTCGATCTTGGCGCCGAAGCCGGCGACGGCGCCGCTGCGGCGCAGGGCGCGCAGGCGCTGGGCGGCCGAGGCGGGGGAGATCCGGCAGCGCGCGGCCAGCGCCGCCAGCGAGAGGCGGCCGTTGCGGCTGAGTTCGGCCAGCAGCCGGCGGTCAATGGCGTCGATGGCGATCGGGCCAGGGCGGCTCTCCAGGACCACCCCCTCTCCCGGGGCAACGGCGCTGGCCGAGAGGAAGCGCCAGGGGCGGAACTCGATGCGCGTTGCCAGCGAGAAGTACTTCTCCTGGAACAGCGGGCCGAACTGGCCGAGGATGTCGTCGTACGCCGACTCGAAGGCCGGCACGCCCTGGGCCCAGACCACGAACTCCAGGTCAAAATCGCCGTCGAGCTGGGTGAGCCAGGAGACGTCGGAGCGGGTGAGCAGGTGGTCGAGCAGCTCCTTCTCCCCTGCCTCGGTGAGGCGCTGGAAGCGGACGAACACGCGGAAGTGGTCGAAGCCCAGGCGAAAGATGTTGGGGATGGCGAAGAAGCCGGTGAGCACGCCGCGGCGCTGCAGGGCGCGCAGGCGGTAGCTCAGCCGCTGCTTGGAGAGGCCCAGCTTCCGGGCCAGCAGGGTGAGGCTCTCCCGGCCGTTCAGGCTGAGTTCGGCCAGCAGGGCCAAATCGACCTGGTCAGCGATTTCATCCGTATTCATTTGTAAATTATATTATCATATATATTATACATTTAATATATTTATTAATTATCTATATATATTTGTCAAATTAATTAAAAATATATTCATTTTTCATTTTCAACACCCCGTTATTGTGCTATATGAATCTTCTATCCCCTTCTTCCAACCAGGAAAAGGGCCGGAGGTTCGCGCCATGAGCGAATACCAGCGCATTCTCGAGCACCCCGTTCTTCCGGTCGATCCGGGCGAGACGGTCACCTACTATTGGAACGGCAAGCCGCTGGAGGGAAAGAAAGGCGAGGCCCTCTCCTCGGCCCTGATCGCCGCCGGCGTCGACGCCTTCGGCCGCAACGCCCACGACCACTCGCCGCAGGGGATCTTCTGCGCCAACGGCCAGTGCTCCAAGTGCCTGGTGATCGTCGACGGCCGGCCGGTGAAGTCGTGCATGACGCCGCTGCGCGCGGGCATGAAGGTGAGCGCCGCCGACGACCTGCCCGAGCTGCCGGAGACGGCGCAGGCCCCGGCCATCGGCGCCGTGCCCGAGTTCGCCTTCGATGCCCTGGTCATCGGCGCCGGGCCGGCGGGCCTCTCGGCCGCCGTCGAGCTGGGGCGGCTGGGCGTCGCCACCCTGCTGGTCGACGACAAGCACGAGCCGGGCGGCAAGCTGGTGCTGCAGACCCACAAGTTCTTCGGCTCGGTCGAGGACTCGCAGGCCGGCACGCGCGGCATCCGCATCGGCCGCAAGCTGGCCGAGCGCGTGGCCGCCGACCCGCACGTGACGGTCTGGTCCGACAGCACCGTGCTCTACGTCTACGCCGACCGCAAGGTGGGCATCCTGCGCGAGGGGCGCTACGTGCTGGTCAGGCCGCGGGTGATCCTCAACGCCGCCGGCGCCCGCGAGAAGTCGCTGGTATTCCCCGGCAACCACCTGATCGGCGTCTACGGCGCCGGCGCCTTCCAGACGCTGGTCAACCGCGACCTGGTGCGCCCCTCCAGCCGGCTGTTCATCGTCGGCGGCGGCAACGTCGGCCTGATCGCCGTCTACCACGCCATCCAGGCCGGCATCGCCGTGGCCGGCCTGGCCGAGGCGCTGCCGCAGTGCGGCGGCTACAAGGTCCACGCCGACAAGCTGGCGCGCCTGGGCGTGCCCATCCACACCTCGCACACCGTGCTCTCGGCCAACGGCCGCGAGCGCGTCGAGTCGGTGACCATCGCCCGCGTCGACGAGCGCTTCCGCCCCATCGCCGGCAGCGAGAAGACCTACGCTTGCGACACGCTGCTGGTCGCCGTCGGCCTCGACCCCATCTCCGAGTTCACCGCCCAGGCGCAGGCGGCCGGCATCCCGGTCTACGCCGCTGGCGACGCCGCCGAGATCGCCGAGGCCTCGTCGGCCATGTTCAACGGCCGCATCGCCGGGCTGGCCGTGGCCCGCGAGCTGGGCGCCAAGACGGAGGAGGTCCCCGCCTCCTGGCAGGCCAAGGCCGAGCTGCTCAAGTCGCACCCCGGCAAGGTCGAGCCCCAGGTCTTCCCCGAGGGCGAGGAGGGGGTGATGCCGATCATCCACTGCCTGCAGGAGATCCCCTGCAACCCCTGCTCGACCGTCTGCCCCACCGAGTCGATCCGCATGGAGGGCGACCCGCTGCTCGGGCTGCCGCGCTACGACGGCCGCTGCATCGGCTGCGCCAAGTGCGTGCTGATCTGCCCGGGGCTGGCCATCACCCTGGTCGATTACCGCCGCGACCGGGCGAACCCCATCGTCACCGTCCCCTTCGAGATGTCGCACGTCCCGCTCGCCGTCGGCGACAAGGTGCGCGGGGTGGACATCGACGGCAACCTGCTGGGCGAGTTCGAGGTGGCGGCATTGCAGCAGAACCGCGAGAACCTGACCCGGCTGGTGCGCCTGCGCGTGCCCGCCGCCGTGGCCAAGCGCGTGGTCGCCTTCCGCCTGCAGAACGACGAGGACATCCGGCCGCTGCCAGCGAACGCCGGGATCGCCGGCGAGGCCAAGGCCTGCCTGTGCGAGCGCGTGTCGGCCGACGAGGTGCGCCGCCTGATCCGCGCCGGCGTCACCGACATGAACCAGATCAAGGCCATCACCCGCGCCGGCATGGGCGCCTGCGGCGGCAAGTCGTGCGAGACGCTGATCCGCTCCGTGTTCCGCCAGGAGGGGGTCGATCCCGGCCGCATCACGCCCGGCACCAAGCG
>DAHVOV010000311.1 GCA_027318645.1 Candidatus Aminicenantota bacterium | reverse complement strand
CAGGTTGACGGCCAGCAGCAGCAGGATGACGGCGGCCAGTACGATCAGGCGCTTGCGCGCCCGCGGCGGAAAGGCGTTCATGGGCGTTCTCCCCCGGCAGCCAAAAGCGGCTGCAACGGGATTATAGGCGGGCGGGAGACGAAATGCAACGGCCGTTGGCCGGGCCGGCGCCGCGGCCCGCCGGCGCTATTTCCTCACCGAGTCGTCCTCCGGCAGCCCGGCCTTCTGGTAAAGCTCGCGGCGGCCCTCCTTGTCGCCCTCCAGGATCTTGCGGGCGTAGCGGGCGACCGCCTCGGCACGCGTCCTGGGAACGACCGCCACGCCGTCGCCGTCGGCCACGATGATGTCGCCGGGGACGACCAGCACGCCGCAGCAGACGACGGGGCGGTTGACCGATTCCAGCTCGTTGCGCCCCGGGCGGATGCCGCGGCCCGCGCCCAGCAGGTAGAGCGGGACGCGCTGGGCGATGATCTCGTCGGTGTCCCGGGCCGTGGCGCCGGTGACGACCCCCACGCAGCCCAGCGTGCGCCACTCCAGGATGTTGTAGGAGCCGATGCTGCCCACGTCGGCCTCCGGCGCGTCCTCGATGACCAGCGCCGTCCCCGGGCGGATCAGCCGGGCGAACGCCTCGCTCGACCGCCTTTCGTACCAGTCGCCGGCCCATTGGTCGTAGTCGGGGACGGTCATCCGGCCGGCCGGGGGCTCCTGGGTGGGGACGTAGCGGGCGGTGACGTCCACGCCCGCGAAGCGGTGGCGGAAATGCTCGCTGTCGCGCCACAGCGGGTGGATCCGCGGGTCCATCAGGCCGATGCCCTGCAGACCGGCGGCGTCGAGGCCGTCGGCGACGTCGGCCACGCGCAGTCCCTGGAACAGGGCGAGCAGGCGCTGGTCTTCCTCCAGGCTGTGGACCGGCGTGGACAGGAAGTTCTTCCCGCCGCGCAGCTCCTCGTCGTCGCCGGCGGGGCCGGACTGGGCCGGCGCCGGGGCGGCCATGAGCCAGAGCAGGGACGCCATCATGGCGAAACACGCTTGCAGCCGGGGACTTTCATTCATCGCTCCGCCTCCATGGGGATCGTCTCATCGCGGCCGGTCCTGGCTCAGGGCGCTCCGCAGGACCTTCAGGGCCGTTGCCGCGCTCCTCGCCGACAGCAGGGCGCGGCGGAACTCCTCGTGCACCAGCCGCCGCGACAGCCCGGCGATGAGGCGCAGGTGCTCCTCGCCCCCGCCCTCCGGCACGGCGATCAGCAGCACGCCGCGCACCGGCGCTCGCGATCCCGCGGCCCAGCGGAAGGGGCGGGACGGCCGCAGGAAGGCGACCGCGGCCTCGCGCACGGCCGGCGACTTGGCGTGGGGCAGGGCGAATCCCAGCCCCAGGTCGGTGGCGTAGGCATCCTCGCGCTTCCATGCCGCCTCCTCCAGGGCCAGGGCGTCGCTGACCCGGCCGTCGAGCTCGAGCATGGCGCACAGCTCGCGGATCGCCTCGGCGGCGCTGCGGCTGGCCGAGCCGAGGCGGACCAGGCCGGGCGCGAAGACCTGGCGCCGGGCGGCACCGGCGTCCGCGGAGGCGAACTCCTGCAGCAGCGCCCGCACCTCGGCGGCCTCGCCGCAGCGCAGGGCGCGGCCCAGCAGCCGCCGGCAGGCGGCGGCGTCCAGCCCCGCCAGCCGCTCCTTGGCCTCGGGGATCAGGCCCGGCGCCATGCTGAGCTCGTCGAAGCCCATGCCCGCCAGGAGCGGCAGGAGGTCCGTTCGCCCGGCCATTTCCCCGCAGAGCCCCAGCCAGCGCCGCGTACGGCGGGCCTGGCGGGCGGCGTCGGCCAGCAGGCGCAGGAAGGCGGGATTCAGCGGGTCGTAGAGCCCGGCCAGCGCCGGGTCGCCGCGGTCGACGGCCATCACGTACTGCAGCAGGTCGTTGCTGCCGACGCTGAAGAAGTCGGCCTCGCGCGCCAGCGAGTCGACGGCCAGCGCCGCCGCCGGCGTCTCCACCATGACCCCCAGCTCGACGGCCCGGGCATGGGGGACGCGGCGCCGGCGCAGCTCGGCGGCGGCTTCCTGCAGGAGATCGCGCACCAGGCGCACCTCTTCCGGGGCGGCCACCATCGGCACCATGACCTTCAGCCGGCCGCAGCGGGCGGCGCGCAGCATGGCCCGCAGCTGGCAGCGCACCAGGCCGGCATGCTCGGCGTAGAAGCGCACGGCGCGGCGGCCGAGGAAGGGGTTGGCCTCAGGCGGCAGCTTCAGGTAGGGGAGGGGCTTGTCGCCGCCGACGTCGAGGGTGCGCACGATCACCGGCCGGCCGCCGGCGGAGCGCGCCGCCCGGGCGTAGGCCGCGAACTGCTCCTCCTCGCCCGGCGGCTCCGGGCGGCCAAGGAAAAGGAACTCGCTGCGGAAGAGGCCGATGCCCTCGGCGCCGGCGGCCCAGGCCGCTGCCAGCTCCTCGGGCCGGCCGACGTTGGCCGCGACCTCGACGCGCTTCCCGTCGCGCGTCCGGCCCGGGCGCCGGCGCCAGGCGCTCCGCCTGCGCCGGGTCTCCTCCGCGGCCGCCTGCTCCAGGCGGTAGTAGCGCTTCAGGGCCGCTCCGGGGGCCAGCAGCGCCAGGCCTCGCCGGCCGTCGACCAGCGCCTCGGCGTTGTCGGCGATGCCCGCCAGGGCGCCGGGCTCGACGGAGACGGCGGGGACGGACAGCGAGCGCGCCAGGATGGCGACGTGCGCGGTCGCCCCGACGTCGCCGAGGATCAGCCCGCGCAGGCCGCGGCGCTTGAGGGCGGGCAGCTCGGAGGCGGAGAGGGACGGGGCGGCGGCGACGAAGTGGCCGCGACCCGGCATGGCCGCCCGGGACACGGCGCCGTACAGCTTCTCCGCAAGCTGGGCGGCGATGTCGTGGACGTCGCCGGCGCGCTCGCGCAGATAGGCGCTGGAAGAGCGACGCAGCAGGCCGGCGTAATGGCCGGCGGCCCGCTCGATCGCCGCGCCGGAAGACAGGCCCTTCTTGGTGATCAGGCCGGCCACCCGGCCGGTGAACCCCGGATCGGCGGCAATGGCCTGCTGGGCCCTGAAGATGGCGGCGGCGGGGCCGCTGGCGCGTGCAGCCAGCTCGGCCAGGCCGGCCTCGACCCCGGCGGCGGCCCGGCGGAACAGCTCCAGCTCCTGCGCCGCGTCGCGTTTCCCGGCGGCGAAGCGCTTCGGGTAGGACGCCCGCCCGGCCAGGCGGAGGACGCGGCCCCGGCCCAGTCCCGGCGCCAGGGCGCGGCCGCGCAGCAGCGAACCGCTGCCTCCGGCGAAGACGGGCGGCAGCCAGGAGGCGCCGGCGGCGTCGCCGGCCGGCGGCGTCCCGTCGTCGGCGTTGGGCAGGTCGCGCTCCACGAAGGCGCGCAGCGCCGTCATGGCCTCGCGCTCCTGCGGGCCGCTCGCTTC
>DAHVOV010000295.1 GCA_027318645.1 Candidatus Aminicenantota bacterium | reverse complement strand
TCGCAGGCCAGGCGCGCCCGGGCCAGCAGCCGCATCAGCTCATAGCGCACCCGCGTCTCATGGCCGCGCAGGACGTACTGGCGGAGCACCGGCCAGGCATAAGGAACGGCCGAGCGCGCCATCATCTTGCCCAGGGGGTTGCGCAGCCACCACAGGGGCGCATGCCTGCCGCCCCCCGGCACGCCGCGCAGCCGCGGCAGGTCGTCCGCGCCCGCCCGCCAGGGGGGGACCGCCTCCAGGCGGCCGACATCGTCCCAGAAGCCGCGCATCAGCGTCATGGTCTCGTCCTCCTGCAGGAGGAAGGCGGCCAGGGCATGGACGGCGCTGAAGACCCCGGCGCCGGAGAAGGCCACGAAGCGCTCCAGGGCGTAGAAGGCGGCCGGCTGGCGGAAGAAGTCCTTGAGCAGCATGGGATCGACGATGCGCTCGCGCTTGATGCGGGCGACCGCCGCCTGGAAGCTTTGCAGCTGGAACGCCCGCGCCGCGGCCGTGCCGAAGGCGGCCACCGGCCGCTCGGGCAGGCGCTCCAGGACCCGCTGCGCCAGCCCCGGCGGGCAATCGCGGCGGTTGAGCAGGGCCGCCAGCGAGCGCAGGGCCAGCTCGGCCATGGCCCGGCCCAGGGCGTTGGCGCGGATGGTGCGCGCGGTGGCCAGCAGGCGCAGCCCGGCGTCGAGCTCGTCCAGCAGGGCGTCCGCGGCTTCCGGCCAGCGCCCGTCCAGGGCCGCCAGCACGGCGGACGCGGCATGGAGCTTGGCGGCGAAGGTGGCCAGCTGCAGGCTGCGGGGCGGGCAGTCCCAGTTCAGCGGCGTGAAGTCCGCCAGGGCGCCGGCGCCGAGGAGGCGGCGGAAGCGCTCCCGCAGCGGCGCGAAGCGCCGGCCGAGCTCTTCGATGCGGCCGCGCTCGGAGCCGAAGAACTTGCCGAGGTCCTCCGCCGCCTCCTGCGGGAAGAGGAGGTTCGCCCCCTGCCAGTGGCGAGCGCCGGCGGCGCCCAGCCGGGCCAGCCACTGGCCGTAAGGCGAGCGCGAGAGGCGCTGGGACGGGCGGGAACGGGCGGCGAACAGCTCGAGCACGCGCAGGCGGTACTCCTGCGACAGCGGGTCGGTCCCGGGCGGCTCGGCGAATCCCCAGGCGAGGAAGTAGAGGTTCCCCAGCTCCAGGTTCGCTGCCGGCGCAGGGGATTCGTCTGCGCCGGGAACGGCCGGCGCCGGCCGGGAGTCGAACAGGTTGAGGCCCAGGAAGAAGAGGACGAACAGCAGCGCCGCGGCGACCACGGCGAAGAACAGGCGCCTCATGGCCGCGGCCGGGCTAATGGCCCCGCCCGGGACCGGGACGGCGGAGCAGGATCTCCTTGAGCTGCAGCAGGTTCTTCACCGCCGCCCCCTTGTAATGGTTGTTCCCGGACACGAACACCTTGCGCGCCTGCTCGCGCAGGCGGGCCACCACCTCGCCCAGCCGGCCCAGCTCGGAGGCGGAATAGGAATAATCGTAGCGCGCGTCGCGCCCCTGCCCGGAGAACCAGTCGCGGGCGTTGCGCCCGTGCAGCCTCAGGTAGGCGGTCTCCGGGCTGGTGGCCAGGGCCGTCAGGCCGAGCGAGCGCGAGACCTGCGGCTGGTCGATGTTGGCCCAGATCCAGCCGTTGCGACGGAAGCGGTCGACCACCTCCTCCTCGAGCCAATCCTGGTGGCGGAACTCCACGGCCAGCGGCCAGGGGCGGAAGGCCGCGGCCAGCTCGCCCACGTAGTCCAGGTGGTCGCCCTGGAGGTGGAAGGAATAGGGGAACTGGGCCAGCAGGCCGGCCAGCTTGCCGGCCTCCTCCAGGGGGAGCAGGCCGTCGCGGAAGGACTCGGCCACGGACCGGTCCAGGCGCAGCTCGTGGGTGAACGACTGGTGAAGCTTCACCCAGAAGCGGAACTCGGGGAAGGCCGCCGTCTTGGCGGCCCAGCCGCGGGCCATCTTCGCCCCCGGGACGCGGTAGAAGCTGGAGTTGACCTCGATGAAGTCGAAGCGTCCGGCCAGGAAGGCCAGCGGCTCGAAGCCCCGCGGCAGCGGGTCGGGATAGACCGTGCCGCGCCAGTCGGCGTAGCTCCAGCCGGCGGTGCCGAAGCGGACGCCCTCAGGGCTTTCCATCCAGGACCTCGCGCACCTTGGCCAGCAGGTCCCGCACCTGGTAGGGCTTCTGGATGAAGCCGCGCACCCCCAGGGACATGATCTCGTTCACCTTCTCGTTCTGGCTGTAGCCGGTGGAGAACAGGACGCGCACCTGGGGATCGATCTCCTGGAGCTGCAGGAACGTCTCGCGGCCGCCCTGCCGGGGCATGACCATGTCCAGCAGCACCATGTGGGTGCGCTTGCGGTTCTTGCGGAACAGGGCCACTCCCTCGGCGCCGTCGGCGGCCAGGGATACGCGGTAGCCGTAGCTGCCCAGGATGTCGGCCGCCACCTGGCGGATGGCCTCCTCGTCGTCGATGACCAGGATCTCCTCGTGGCCGCCGGCCAGCTCCCGCTCGGGGGCGGCCTCGACGGCCTCGGGCTTGCCGCTCAGGGGCAGGTAGATCTTGAAGGTCGACCCCTGGCCCGGCTCGCTGTAGACGTTGACGAAGCCGCCGTGGTTCTTGACCACCCCGTAGACCATGGAGAGCCCCAGGCCGGTGCCCTTGCCCTTCTCCTTGGTGGTGAAGAAGGGCTCGAAGATCCGGCCCTTGACGACGGCGTCCATGCCCACGCCGGTGTCGCTGACCGCCAGCACGGCGAACCAGCCCGCCTTGGCGTCGGGCTGGTTGCGGGCGTCGCTCTCGCTCAGGCGGGCCACCGACGACTGGATGGTCAGCAGGCCGCCGCCGGGCATGGCGTCGCGGGCGTTGACGCACAGGTTCATGAGCACCTGCTGGATCTGGCTGGCGTCGATCTCGACCGTGGGCAGGCTCTCGTTGAGGTCGGTCTCGATGACGATCGACTTGTCGAGCGTGCCGGAGAGGATCCTGAGCGACTCGCCGACGACGCCGTTCAGGCTGCAGGGGCGGAGGTCGTACTTGCCGCCGCGGGCGAAGGCCAGCAGCTGGGCGGTCAGCTCGGCGGCGCGGCTGGCGCTCTTCTCGATGGTGTCGACGGGGCGGAAGAAGGGATGGTCGCCCTGGATGTTGGTCTTGAGCCAGGAGGCGTAGCCCAGGATGCCGCCCAGGATGTTGTTGAAGTCATGGGCGATGCCGCCGGCCAGCAGGCCGATGGACTCCATCTTCTGGGCCTGGATGAAGCGCTCCTCGAGCAGCTTGCGCTCGGAGATGTCGCGCACGTACTCGATGACCATGGTCGGCTCGCCGTCGGCGTCGACGAGGGGGAAGGAATGCAGCTCCAGCCAGCCGCTCTGGCCGCTGCCGCCCACCAGCGGCACGATGTCCACCTGCGGGCTGCGCTCGCGCAGCGCGCGCAGCGTGGGGCAGACGCGGCAGGGCTCGCTGCGCCCGTGGTATGCCTGGAAGCATTTCTTGCCGGCCAGCGGCAGCTGGTGCGCGTACAGGCGGTTCATGGCCTGGTTGACCTGCAGGATGGTCAGGTCGCGGTCCAGGACGCTGATGCCGTCCTGGATGCCGTTGAACACCGCCTCCAGGAAGCGCTGGCTGTCGCGCAGCTCGCGCTCGGCCTGCCGGCGCCACAGGGCGTCGGCGATGTGCTGCGACACGAAGATCAGGAGCTCGCGGTCGCGCTCGGAGTAGTGGAAGTCCTCCTGGTAGCTCTGGATCACCAGCACGCCGAAGGTGCGCTCGCCGCGCTTCAGGGGAACGCCCAGCCACTCGCACGACGGCGAGCCGATCAGCTCGACCAGGCCCTCGGCGGCCATCTGCTCGACCTGCTGGTCCGAGACCAGCAGCGGCTGGCCGCTGCGCAGGACGTATTCGGTCAGGCCGCGCCCCAGCTTCTGCGGCCCCGGCGGCGCGTCGAACTCGTCGATGAAATAGGGGAAGCGCAGCACGTCCCCCTCCGGGTCGACCAGGGCGATGTAGAAATTGCGAGCGTTCAGCAGGGTGGAGACGATGCGGTGCACGGACGCATAGAGCGTGCCCAGGTCCTCGGCCTGGCTGGCCTTCTCGGCGATCTGGAAGAGGGCCGACTGCAGGAGCTCCGACTGGCGGCGCTCGTCGATCTCCTCCTCGAGCTGGCGGTTGGCCTGCTCCAGCGCCAGCGTGCGCTCGCTGACCAGCTCCTCGAGCTGGTCGCGGTACAGGTTCAGCTCGGACTCCACCTTGTGCCGTTCGCCGCTCCGCGCCTGGCGTTCCGCTTTGACGCCGTCTCCGTTCTCGCGCCGGGGTGCAGCGCCGCGCTTCTGGGATGCCGGTTTCTTCATGCCACCTCGCAGGGTCAAGAGCGATTATAAGAAAAACGAACGGCAAATGCAAAACGAGCGAAACGAACATGCAGTGATCGTGATAGTGTTAGTGTTAGTAACAGCCACATCCGATCTCATGCTGTTCCGAATGACGGATCTCGAATCACGAATTACGATAGGTCGATCCAGTGCTGTTTCGCGTCACTGGTCACTCGTCACTTGTCACTGAGTGCGGCGTTTCGCCCCTTCATGCTGCAGCCGTACGCCGTATGCCGTGCGCCGTACGCCAAGATCAACATTTTTGCACATCAATCCCATTTATGCTAAGAAAACCAAGTTGAACAAGGAGGACTCGCCATGATTGTGAAGCACTTTTCCGACATAACCGCCGAGCCCGTGACTATGGCCGGCGCCGAGAAGGTGACCATCCGCTGGCTGCTGGGCAAGGATTCGCCGGCCCCGAACTTCTGGCTGCGCCTGTTCGAGGTCCGGCCCGGAGGACATTCGCCGTACCACGCCCATCCCTACGAGCACGAGATCTTCGTGCTCGAGGGCAGCGGCCGCATCAACGCCAAGGGAGGCAGCCATCCCCTTCAGGCCGGACATTTCGCCCTGGTGGAGCCGAATGAGGAGCACCAGTTCGAGAACACCGGCGCCGGGCCGCTGAAGTTCCTCTGCCTGGTGCCGAAAGGGGTCTGAAGGCCCGTCCTACTCCATCTTCTCCACGACGATGGTCATGCTGGCCGCCAGGGCGGCGATGGCGCCGACCGCGGCCAGCACGGGCAGCAGCGCCGCGCCCACCACGCCCAGGGTCAGGGGGATCTCGATGAGGGTCTTCCCCTCCTCGTTCTTCAGGATGATGCGCCGGATGTTGCCCTCGTGGATCAGCTCCTTGACCTTCTCGACGACCTTGCCGCCGTCCAGCTTGAACTCCTCGCGCCGTCCGGAATCCCGTTGCTCGTTCATGGGCACCTCCCGCACATTAAACGGTTTAAACAGCCGGATGGTTCTAGTTCTCCAGGGAAAGGCAAAGGGAAGGCAGAGGGAAGGCAAAGTGGGAAGGAACATGCAACGGCTTTCTCCCACTCACTCTTCCCTCTCTCCTCCCTCACTCTTCCCTCTCTCTTCCCTGGAGCGCCTCGATCCCATATTCAATTGACTTATAGGCCGAAATAAGCGACAATAGCCCTTTCACGCCAAACCCGGAGCCCGAACCATGTCGGAAAAGAAAATGGAGTGGAAGGACACGCTCAATCTGCCGCGCACCGATTTCGCCATGAAGGCCCAGCTCAGCCAAAAGGAGCCTGGGATGCTGAAGAAATGGGCCGAGGC
>DAHVOV010000064.1 GCA_027318645.1 Candidatus Aminicenantota bacterium | reverse complement strand
CAGGGCGGCTACTACCTGGGCAAGGGCGGCGGCGTGCTGAACGCCATCCTCGGCTCGCTCTACCTGGCCGGCGGCGCCACCCTGCTGGCCATCCTCATCGGCCTGCCCGTCGCCCTGTACCTGAACGTGTACGCCCGGCCGGGCGGCCGCTTCGTCGCCGCCAGCCGCTTCGCCTTCGACGTGCTCAACGGCGTGCCCTCGATCGTCTTCGGCGCCTTCGGCTTCACGCTCATGATCTTCTTCGGGCTGCGCGCCTCGCTGCTGGGCGGCATCATCGCCATCGCCCTGCTCATCCTGCCGATGATGGCGCGCTCCATGGACGAGGTGATCCGCCTGGTGCCGCGCGAGCTGCTGGAGGCGTCCTACGCCCTGGGCGCCACCCGCTGGGAGACGGCGCGCCGGGTGGTGGCGCGCCAGGCGCTGCCCGGCATCCTGACCGCGGTGCTCATCGCCTTCGGCCGCGGCATCGGCGACGCCGCCGCCGTGATCTTCACCACCGGCTTCACCGACGCCGTCCCCACATCGCTGCTGCGCCCGGCGGCGACGCTGCCGCTGGCCATCTTCTTCCAGCTCGGCGTGCCCATCCCCGAGGTGCAGGGCCGCGCCTACGCGTCGGCCCTGATCCTGACCGTCCTGATCCTGGCCGTCAGCCTGGCCGCGCGGCTGCTGTCGCGGCGGCTGACGCGCCACGTCGTGAAATAGGAGCCCGCATGGAGAACCGCACCCACATCAGCGTGCAGGGGCTGAACGTCCACATCCGCCGCGAGCACGTGCTGAAGGACATCAGCCTGAGCATCCCCGACCGCAAGATCACCGCCATCATCGGCCCCTCGGGCTGCGGCAAGACCACGCTGCTGCGCTCGTTCAACCGCCTCATCGACGCCACCGAGGGCGTGCGCGTCTCGGGCCGCGTGCTGGTCGACGACGAGGACATCCTCGACCCGCGCGCCGAGGTGACCCACATCCGCAAGAAGATGGGGCTGCTGCTGCAGAAGCCCTTCCCGCTGCCCATGTCGATCTACGAGAACGTGGCCTACGGGCCGCGCATCCACGGCATCCGCGACCGCCGCCGCCTCGACGGCATCGTGGAGTGCTTCCTGCGCAAGGCCAGCCTGTGGGACGAGGTGAGCGGCCGGCTGAACCAGCCGGCCTCGGCGCTCTCCCTGGGCCAGCAGCAGCGGCTGTGCCTGGCGCGCGGCCTGGCCGTCGAGCCCGCGATCATCCTGGGCGACGAGCCCACCTCGGCCCTCGATCCGCAGTCCAGCCAGCGCATCGAGCAGACCTTCACCGAGCTGAAGCGCGACTATACCATCGTCATCGTCACCCACATCCTGCGCCAGGCGCGGCGCCTGGCCGACCACGTGGTCTTCCTCTACCTGGGCGAGCTGGTCGAGCAGGGGCCGGCCTGGGACTTCTTCAACAATCCCAAGCATCCCATGACCCGGGAATACATTAAAGGACTGATCAGTTAAGTGTCTGTGACAGTGTTCCATGAGCGACGGACCTGAGAGCCTCCCTGTCCGTCGAGGTTCCACGTAAGGCTTTTTATAAAAACCTCCCAGTCCGTCGAGGTTCCACGTACCACGTACCACGTTCCACGTTCAGAAAAAGCCATAGGAGAAGTGCCTTAACTTGGTACGTGGAACGTGGCACCTTTGCGCGCAGATGGACTTAGTCCTGAAATGATGTTAAAATGCGCGCAACAGCACTGAGCGCCTGTAGCTCAATGGATAGAGCGTTGGCCTCCGGAGCCAAAGGCTATGGGTTCGAATCCCGTCAGGCGCGCTCTTTTTAGGACTGACCTGGATCCAGTGACAGTGTCAGTGACTGTGTCAGCAAGAAAACCGCCCCAGCGAACTAAATAGCGCCATTACATTTTCGCAAATCTCGCATTAATGCCTTGCTGTCACTGACACTGACACTGTCACTGACCCTTGTCAGTTCTCGACCTTGACCGTCCAGGGCAGCTTCTGCGCCTCGCCCTCGGCGCTGCAGAACTTGCCGCCGCTCACCAGGCGCGCCTCCTTCTTGAGGGTGTCGACCTCCAGGAAGTACTTGTCCCAGGGGGCGTAGCGGAACTGGTAGAGGAAGGAATCGCGGCGGCAGGACCACCAGAAGGGGAGGTGGAAGATGGGCCGGCCGTGCGCCTGCAGCAGGAACGTTTTGCTCTCCGGCTCGTAGCGCAGCAGCATCTTGGTCAGCTTCAGGGTGAAGCTGGCGGGGGGCGCGGTCATGGAGCCGCCGCTCACCTCGACGCGGATGCCGGTGTCGCGGTCGGAGCCGCCCTTCTTGCAGAATTGGGAGCCGGAGATCTCGTAGACCTCGCGCGCCATGGTGTCGACCTCCCAGAAGACGCCGCTCCAGGAGACGTGCTGCAGCTGGTAGACGTTGGGCTTCATGCGGCAGAGCTTCCAGTCCTTGCCGTCGGAGAGCAGGACGTCGCCGCAGCGGATGTCGAAGCCGTAGTCGGCGGGCCTGAACTGCAGTCGCGTCTCGGGCAGCTCGATGACCAGGGCCGCGGGCGCGGGCACGTTGATCATGATGAAGCCGCTGCCGACGTTGTTCTCCTCGCTGAGCTCGCTCAGCTTGTCCTCGGGGTCGGCCACCACCGCCAGGTAGCGCTTGCCCGGCGGCGTGTCGGCGGGGACCTGCAGGCTGCCCGGGAAGCGCACCGTCAGCTGCTGCTTGGGCTCGAGGAGGGCCACCGTCTCGCGGCCGCCGCTCAGCAGGACGTCCTCGGCGTACCCCGGCGCCTCGGCGGCGGGCTTGATGGGAATGCGATCGTCGCCCGAGAGGACCACCTCCAGCCGCACGTCGCGGGCCGCCACGCCGCCCCGGTTCTCGACCGTCGCGGTCACGGCCTGCCCCAGGGCCTCGCCGGGCCGGGCGTTGACCGGGTAGTTCAGCTGCACGGCCACGTCGGGGAAGTCGCGCGGGGCCACGGCGACGGCCTGGATCACCGCCCCCGTCTTGTCATCGCAGGCGGCCAGGCGGATCCCCGGGCGCGGGTTGCCGGCGCGGATGGCCTCGGCCAGGGCGGCGGCGTCCTGAGGGGCGAAGCGCACCGCCAAGAAGCGCCCCTGGACCGTCTTGTGCTCCCACTTGAACTTGCCTTTCTTGAGGGCGCCGAGCGCGGCCAGCACCCGGTCCTGCCGGTCGAGCAGGCGCAGGTCGGCGGCCAGCAGCCCGGCGGTCAGCTCCGTGGCCAGCGCTTCCAGGTGGGGGAGGCTGACGTGCAGCACGTCCTTGCCCTCCGTTCCCGCGGTTTCCATGGCCAGAACCTTAACGTTTTCCTGGGCCGCCAGGCCCGCGAAGACCAGCAGGACGATGGCGGCCGTGACGATGCTTCGTTTCATATTATCCCCTCCTGCCTTCCTGAGCGCATTATAGGAGGCGGCTGCAAAAATGCAACCAACTGATAATGAAACTAGGTTTCACATGACTGGAAAACCTTACAGTCCGTTGAGGTTCCACATAAGGCTTTCCAGGAAAATCTTTCAGTCCATCGAGGTTCCACGTACCATGTACCACGTTCCACGTTAGGATAACAGCATTCAAAAGCGCCCTAACATGGTACGTGGAACGTGGCACGTGGAACCTTGAAGGACCGTCGGACTGCAAGCTCCTGACTAGTTCTCAGAAAAACCTCCCAGTCCGTTGAGGTTCCACATAAGGCTTTCCAGGAAAATCTTTCAGTCCATCGAGGTTCCACGTACCAGGTACCACGTTCCACGTTAGGATAACAGCATTCAAAAGCGCCCTAACATGGTACGTGGAACGTGGCACGTGGAACCTTGATGGACCGTCGGTCTGCAAGTTTGTCGAAAGT
>DAHVOV010000251.1 GCA_027318645.1 Candidatus Aminicenantota bacterium | reverse complement strand
TCCTCGTCCAGGGAGCGCAGGTCGGGGTACGGCTCGGAGCGCTCGATCAGCGGCAGGATGACGTAGCCCTTGCGCCCGCGCCCCAGCTCGACGCCCAGGCGGCGGTAGAAGCGCTCGCGGTCGGCTGCGGCGACGACGCGGGTGACGACCGGCTGCCGCCCGGCCAGGGGCCGGCGCAGGAAGGAGACGGCGACGTCGCTGTAGAGCGCCAGCAGCATGGTGCGCGGGATGGGGGTGGCGGTGGTGACCAGCAGGTCGGCGCCCCGGCTCTTGAAGAACAGGGCGGCTCGCTGCGCCACCCCGAAGCGGTGCTGCTCGTCGATGACCACCATGGCCAGGCGGCGGAAGCTGACGCCGGCGCCAATGAGGGCGTGGGTGCCGAAGACCAGCCGGATCGAGCCGTCGGCCAGCCCGGCCAGCACCCGGCGGCGCTCGCCGGCGTCGCTGCCGCCGGTGAGCAGGGCCACCCCGTCGGCGCCGAAAAAGGCCAGGGCGTTCTCGTAGTGCTGGCGGGCCAGGATCTCGGTCGGGGCCAGGAAGGCGCCCTGCAGCCCGCTCTCGCGGGCGGCGAGCAGGGCCAGGAAGGCCACGATGGTCTTGCCGCTGCCCACCTCGCCCTGCAGCAGCCGCTGCATGGGCCGCCCCGCGCGCAGGTCGTTGACGATGGCGGCGTAGGCTTCCTCCTGCTCCGGGCTGAGGCGGAAGGGCAGGCGCGCGGCGATGGCCGCCCGCAGCCTCTCGTCGATGCGGTAGCGGTGCACCCGGCGCCGCTGGCCGAAGGCGGCGCGCACCGACTGCAGCTCGAGCTGGAACAGCAGGAGCTCGGTGTAGGCGAAGCGCTCCTTGAGGAGCTCGATGGCGGCCTCGTCGAGCGTCTCGGGGAGATGGATGGCGCGCAGCGCCTCCGCCTGCGGCGGGAAGGCGTGGCGGCGCCGCAGCGCCTCGGGGAGAGGCTCGTCGTCGTCGCGCCAGTCGGCCAAGGCGGCGGCGATCACCTTGCGCAGCGTGCCGCCCTTGACCGTCCCCAGCGGGCGGTAGCGCGGGAACACGCCGGCGCCGGCGTCCGCGGGGGCCACGAAGGGGTTGACCATCTGCCAGCGGCCCTGGCGTTCCTCGACGACGCCGTGGACCCGCAGCTCCTCGCGCCCGGCGATGGCCGCGCCCAGGTAGGCCTGGTTGAAGAACACCAGCGTGACGTCGGCGCCGCCGATGCGGCCCTCGACGCGCAGCAGCGCCGTGCGCCGGCGGAAGTTGCGGCTGACGCGCGAGCGGCGGGGGATGAAGCGGTAGAGGCGCTCCTCGCCGGTCGAGACGGCATCGGTGCTTCGCGCCAGGTCGAGGTAGGAGGCGGGGAAGTGCAGCAGCAGCTCGCCGGCGCGGGAGATGCCGCGGTCGCGCAGCTGGGCGGCGAAGGCGGGTCCGATGCCCTTGAGCTCCTCGACCGGGGTGCGCGGGGTGCAGGTCAATAGAGGAAAACGATCGTGCGCTCGGAGCTCTGGACGCCCTTCAGCCCCGGCAGCAGGGTGAACCAGTCGAAGAGCGAGCGCTTCTCGCGGGCGCCGACCTGGGCGGCGCCGAACGCCTCGTCGAGGGCGTCGGCGGAGAAGCGGCTGCCGTTGATCGCCAGCTCGGAGAAGACGAAGCGCATGCGGTTATGGCTGCACTCGAAGGCGCCGCGGAACTGCACCTCGGTGTCGCGCAGGAACTGGGGGACGGCGGCGTACTTCTCCCCCTTGAGCTGGACGCGCAGGCGGCCGTCCACCTGGTCCTTGTCCTTCAGGCGCAGCTCGATGAACGAGATCTCCGGGGCGTATTTCTTCACGTAGACCAGGTTCAGGTAGGAGTTCAGCTCGCTCTCGCTGAAGGCGGCTTTGCGCAGGAACAGCGAGGGCTGGCGGCGGACGGCGATGCGCGCCAGGAAGGCGTCCACCTTCCGGGCCTTTTCGGGGGAGAACTCGGCGGCGAGGAGCGCCAGGCAGGGCAAGAGAAGCCACGCGGCCGCGCGTTTCATTTGTCCCTGATCATAACCGTGCGCCCGGAAACTTGCAAGCGCCCGGAGAAGAACAGCGCGATCGCCTTCGGGAAGAGGCGGTGCTCCTGGCGCAGGATGCGGCGGCTGAGCGACCCGACGTCGTCGCCGGGACGGACGGCCACCGCCTGCTGGGCGACGATGGGTCCGGTGTCGGTGCCGGCGTCGACGAGATGGACGGTGCAGCCGCTCACCTTCACGCCGTGGCGCAGGGCCTGCTCCTGGGCGTCGAGGCCGGGGAAGGAGGGGAGCAGGGCGGGGTGGATGTTCAGGATGCGCCCGGGGAAGCGGCCGAGCAGCACCGGCCCCACCAGGCGCATGTAGCCGGGCAGGCAGACCAGGTCGACGCCCTCGGCCTCCAGCAGGCCGCACAGGTGCTCCTCGTAGGCCGCCTTGCCGGGGAAGCCCCGCGGGTCGACGTGGCGGGCGGGGACGCCCAGGCGGGCCGCCTTCCTCAGCCCGGCGGCGTCGGCGCGGTCGCTGATCGCCAGGCGCACGGAGAAGTTGGCGCCCGGCCGGCGCGAGGCGCGGACGATGGCCGTGAAATTGCTTCCGCGGCCGGAAAGCAGCACGGCGACATTGCCTTTTTTCATGATCGCTGCCTTGATCCGAGTGACGCCTCGGTGAAGGGAAAGAACATGCCGAAGGGGGGACTCGAACCCCCGCGAGCGCAATGCTCACCAGTACCTGAAACTGGCGTGTCTACCAATTCCACCACTTCGGCACGCAGGCTTACTTATACGGCATATTCGCCCGCTTGTCAAGCCCGGCCGGTTCGTGCCGCGCCCGGGCAAACCGGTTTACTTCCTGACCCGGCTGGTGTAGAATATCCCCTCACGACGCCAGACGGCGAACGTTCCGGAGCGACCACGACATGATGAAAAAGGCTGCTTGCGCCCTGCTGATCCCCTGCCTGCTCGGCGTCCCGATGCTGTCCGGCCAGGATGTTGCCGCGAACGCCGACGGCACCGCGGCCGCGGCCGCGACCGAGGCTCCCGCCGAGGCCGGGCTTCCCCGCTATCGCTCCAATTTCCTGCGCGACGAGGGGGAGATGTGGACCGCGCCGTTCCGCGCCGATGCCAGGGGGCTACTCACCGGCGCCGCCGTGCTGGCCGTAACCGGCGTCCTGATCGCCAACGACGAGGGGATCTACAAGGAGTTCAAGTCGTTCCAGTCCCGGCACGCATGGGTGGACAAGGCCAGCCCCGCGCTTTCCTTTATGGGCGACTGGGGCGTGGACTGCGGCGTCGCCGGCCTGTTCTTCCTCGGCGGCGTGCTCGCCCGCGACCGCAGGGCGCGCGACACCGGCCTGATGGCCTGGGAGACGCTGTTGCACACGGGGCTGCTGGTCCAGGTGGTCAAGCACCTGGCCGGCCGCCAGCGTCCCTCGGTGGACAACGGCAATGACCGCTGGTACGGCCCTTCCGCGTTCTTCAAGCGCTACGAGGACGGCTTTTCCAACTACGACTCGTTCTTCTCCGGCCATACGGTCTCGGCCTGGGGGCTGGCCACGGTGATCGCCGAGAACTACCGCCACCGCGGCTGGGTGCCGCCGGTCTGCTACGGCCTGGCCACGCTGGTGGGGCTGTCGCGCCTCACCGAGGACGCCCACTGGCTGTCGGACGTCTTCCTGGGGGCCGTGGTCGGCTTCGCGGTAGGCAAGATGGTGGTGCGCAACCAGGACAAGCGCCTGCGCCTGGCCCCGACCCTCACACCCGGAGGCGCCGGAATCGGGGTCAGCTTGCTGATCGACTGACAGGCGAACAGGAAGACATGAACTTGGCGTACGGCATACGGCGTACGGCGGGGAATCCTCAGGGCTAAGTGACGAGTGACGAGTGACAAGTGACGAGAAAGACAAGAACTCGGCGTACGGTATACGGTACACGGTGTACGGTAACCGCAACGAACAGAACTTTGGGGACAAGGGATGAGTAGACGCAATCGATCGGTCCTTGCCGTTCCTAACACAAACACGGACACTAACACAAATAGCTCGTTCGCTCATGTTGCCGCAACGTGGCTATTGGCGATATGGCTGGTGTTTTCCTGCCTGGAACTGGCGGCACAGACATCCCAGGACGGCAACGAGTTCGTCATCGACGGCTTCCGCATGGAGACGCAGCCCGGCGGGTATTTCTTCCCGAACGCCATCGAGAACCTGGCTCCCGGCGCCGTCGGCCTGACCGAGGAGAGCGGCGGCTTCGGCCTCTTCGACCGCCCGCGGGTCTATTTCGAGGGCGATTCCTGGACGCAGTTCCGCTGGCGCTATGCCGGGCACGACATCGGCTCGGCCCTGGACGACGGCGCGCCGGCGCTGCAGGTCCCGCTGCTGGCCATCGGCGCCATGTCCCTGCGCGGCGAAGCCCCGGCGGCGCGGGGATACGGCTTCCAATTCATGCCTCCGGCGGCGGCCCGCGACGGGGCGGCGCGCACGCGGGTCATGCTCTCCACCGCCTTCCCCAACCTGGGCGGCTGGTGCGCCCTGGGCAAGTCGGTCGTGGTCAACCACGCCAGCCTGCGCGCCGACGACCTGTACGCCACCCGCCGCCGCTTCGACGGCAACGCCCAGCTCGACTTCGCCTTCGAGAAGGGCCGCGGCGCCTCCTCGCTGCTGCTGGCCGGCGGCTATGCCGCGGCCGCAAGGCGCTGGAACGACTTCAACGCCCGCGACACGCAGTTCAGCGAGGACAGCCGCCGCCTGGGCCTGCTCGGCCGCTGGCAGCGGCGCTCCGCCGCCGGCGCCCTGGACGTCGACCTGGTGCTGAACTCGCTCGAGCGCGGCAACCTCTTCGCCGAGACCGGCCGCCTTCCCCAGGAGACCTACGCCCAGGACGCCCTCTTGTGGCTGGCCGGCGCCTCCTGGTCGGGGCGGGCGCTCACCGCCTC
>DAHVOV010000243.1 GCA_027318645.1 Candidatus Aminicenantota bacterium | reverse complement strand
TTCATCGACCGCGTCGCCCACGCCGAGGATTTCGAGACCGAGGCCCGCCTCGGCGACTGGATCGACCTGCTGTGCGCTGCCAGCGGGGCCGAGCGCGGGAGCATCTACCGCACCCTGCTCGTCCTCAGCTTCCACGAGGGGCAGCTGCGGCGCAAGGTCCGCGACCTGCGCCCCGAGGCCTTCCAGCAGGTCTACCTGGCCGCCTGCCTGGCCCCTGAGCGGCGCAACATCGTCATCAACGACTTCATCCGCGGGGCGGGGAAGGGCTTCGAGCTCAAGTTCAACAAGCTCCTCCTGCAGCAGAAGGACCAGGGGCGGGCCGTGCTCGGCCTGGGCAGCGACATCTTCAGCGCCTCGGAGGTCGCCGACCGCGTCGGCTTCGTCAAGGAGGGCCGCCTGCTCTTCGAGGCCAGCGCCTCCGACCTCAAGGAGATGGACCTCAAGGACCTGTACCGCAAGTTCCTCAACTGAGCGCGGCGGCGGTCACTTGCGGCGGATGCGCAGCTCCTCCAGCTTGCGGTAGAGCGACGAGCGCGAGATGCCCAGCGCCGCCGCCGCCATCGTGTAGTTGAAGCCGCACTCCTGCAGCACCTTCTGGATGTGCCCCTTTTCCATCTCGGCCAGGCTCGGCTCGCGGCGGTCCGGTGCGGCGGGGCGGTGGTGGTGGCGCAGCTTGAGCGGCAGGTGCTCGGGGCCGATGGCCCCGGCGTGCCCCGAGGCCGCGATCTTGAAGATGGTGTTCTTGAGCTCGCGCACGTTCCCCGGCCAGTCGTAGTCGGCCAGCAGGCGCTGGGCCTCGGTGGAGATGGACTCGATGGGGCGGGCGTTGACCAGGTTGGCGATGCCCAGGAAATGGTCGACCAGCGGCAGGATGTCGGAGCGGCGCTCGCGCAGCGGCGGGATGTGGACCTTCAGCTCGTCGATGCGGTAGAAGAGGTCGGCGCGGAAGCGGCCGGCCTGCACTTCCTCCTCCAGGTCCTTGTTGGTCGCGGCCAGGACGCGGATGTCGACGCGCACTGCGCTGCGGCTCTTCAGCGGCGTGATCTCGCCGTTCTCCAGCACGCGCAGCAGCTTGGCCTGGATGTTGAGGGGCAATTCGCCGATCTCGTCCAGCAGGATGGTGCCGCCGTCGGCCAGGATGAACTTGCCGGGCGAGTCGGCGAAGGCGCCGGTAAATGCCCCTTTTTTATAGCCGAAGAGCTCCGACTCGGCAAGATTTTCCGGAATGGAGGCGCAGTTGACCGAGACCAGGGGGCGGCCGCTGCGCCGCGAGGAGGCGTGGATGGCCTGGGCCATGAGCTCCTTGCCGGTGCCGGTCTCGCCGCTGATGAGGATGGAGTGGCCGGTGGCGGCGTACTGGCGGGCGAGGTTCAGGACGTCGGCCATGGTCTCGCTGCGGTAGATGAACTTGTCGAAGCCGGCGGCGTCGCCGATCTCCCCCTTCAGCTCCTGGCACTCCCGCCGCTCGCGGATGTAGGCGAAGGTGCGCTGCAGGGCGAGGAGCAGGATCTCCGGGTTCACCGGCTTCTGCAGGAAGTCGTGGGCGCCCTTCTTCATGGCCAGCACGGCGGTCTCGATGGAGCCGGTGCCGGTCAGCACCACGATGCGGTGGGGGTACTGGCGGCCGAAGCGCTCCAGGAT
>DAHVOV010000228.1 GCA_027318645.1 Candidatus Aminicenantota bacterium | reverse complement strand
GTGAAGGCTTCGGCCCCGGGACCGAACGCATAGACCGGGACCATCACGCCGCTGTGCCCGTCGGTCGTGAACCGGCCCTTCACCGTCCCCGACGCGATGTCGCCCCCCAGCAGGGTCCAGCCGCCGGTCTCGTGGTCGGAGGTGATGACCACCAGGGTCTCTCCGTCCGCGGCCGCCCAGCGCAACACCGCGCCGGCCGTGCGGTCGAAGTCGTGGATCTCGTCCATCATCCGCTCCAGCCTGTTCTCGTGCCCGCCGTCGTCGATCAGCGAGCCCTCGATCATCAGGAAAAAGCCCCGGGGGTTGGCGCCCAGCAGCTCGATGGCCTTCTGCGCCGCCCGGGTCAGGGCGTCGCCCCTCTCGCTCGGCGCGGGAAGATCGTTGTCCGCGATCAAGGCGAAGACCTTTCCCCGGCTGATCGTCTGCAGCTCGGCGACCGTTCTCGGGAGCTGGTAGCCCGCGCCGGCCAGCACCTGGGCCAGGTCCTTCTCGTCCTGGCGGCGCGTGAAGCCCGCCCGGCCGCCGCCGCAGACGAAGTCGACACCGGAGGCGGCGTACTGCGCCGCGATGTCGGCCCACTGGTGGCGGTCGTCCTTCTTGGCGACGAACGCGGCGGGGGTGGCGTCCAGGATGCTGCAGGTGGCGACCAGGCCGGCGGACAGGCCATGGCGCCTGGCGATCTCGAGGATGGAGGCATGGGGGCTGCCGCCGGCGTCGAGCCCCAGGTGGCCGTTCTCGGCCTTGTGCCCCGTTGCGAAGGCCGTCGCCGCGGCCGCCGAATCGGTCAGCAGCCGGTTGGCGCTGTACGTCTTGGCCAGGCCCGTGACCGGGCAGTTCTCGATGTTCAGGCGGCCGCGGTTGGCGGTCCAGGCCGTGGCCATGGCGGCCAGGCTCATGCCGTCGCCGACCATGAGGATGATGTTCCGGGGCCGGCCGCCCTGCGGCTGCGCCGCGATCCTTTCCACCGCGTAGGGGCTTGGCATGCGGAACGTCTGGAGCGGTTGCGTGCACTGCGAATGGAGCGCCGCGAGCACGATGCACAGGGCCGGCAGGGCGACATGCTTTCTTTTCATCAGCCCTGAATTGTAAAGGCGATCGGAAATAAATTCAAATCGCCGGCTGAGGCGGCATACGGCATGCGGATTACGGCTGACGGCAGAAATACAGCTCAGGGAAGACAAAGGGAAGAGAGAGGGAGTAGATCTTTCAGAATCTTAGTGGTAGTGGTAGTGATAGTGGTAGTAAAAGCAATGAAATGTAGCATATAAATCCATCAGGACGCATGGTTTCTGAGCATTAAACCACGCAGCATGAAAGTTTTTCAGCCTCTTTTTGTGCGTCGATCATTGCTGCTAATAACACTACCACTGCCACTTAGATTCTGAGAGTTCTGCTTCCACTCTGCCTTCCCTCTGCCTTTCCCTCTGTATTCTCTCTCTCTTCCCTGGAGTTCACGAACCTTACGCCATACGCCGTGAGCCGTACGCCAAGTTCTTTTTTTCCTTGTCACTTGTCACGCGTGACCGAACCCGCTGAACTCATTGACAATCCGGGGAAAGCACTTCAAAATCCGGTCACCGGCAGGCAAAAAGGAAAGGAGGCCCTCGATGCAATACAGAAATTTCGGCAAGCTCGACTGGAAAGTGTCGGCGCTCGGTTTCGGATGCATGAGGCTGCCGACCACGGACTCGGCCCCCATCAGCGCCAACGTGGCGGAAGAAGAAGCCATCGGCATGATCCGTTACGCGATCGACAACGGGGTGAACTATGTGGATTCCGCCTATGTCTACCATTCCGGCAAAAGCGAGGTCGTACTGGGGAAAGCGCTGCGGGATGGCTATCGGGACAAAGTAAAAATCGCGACCAAAGCGCCGATATGGCTGATTGGGAAAACGGAGGACTTCGACAAATTCCTGGATGAGCAGCTGCACAGGCTGGGCGCGGATAGGATCGATTTCTACCTGTTCCATGGCCTTGACAAAAGTTCGTGGGACACGGTGAAGAGCCAGGACCTTCTGGGCCGGGCGGAAGCCGCTTTGAAGGCGGGAAAGATCGGCCATATCGGTTTTTCATTCCATGACCGCTTCGAGGTTTTCAGGGATATTTTGAACGACTATGGCGGCTGGTCGATGTGCCTGATGCAATACAATTTCATGGACACCGACAACCAGGCGGGAACCAAAGGCCTGGAGCTGGCCGCAGCCAAGGGCCTGGGGGTGGTGGTCATGGAGCCGCTTCTGGGGGGCAAGCTGGCCAATCCTCCGCAAGAGATCAGGAAGCAACTCGAGAATTCGGGATATGCCGGTTCATCCGCGGACCTGGCATTGCAGTGGCTTTGGGATCAGCCTGGCGTGTCCGTGGTCCTGAGCGGCATGTCCGCGATGGATCAAGTGGCCGCCAATGTGCGGTCGGCGAACCGATCCGCCATCGGCTCGCTTTCGGGGATGGAAACGGACCTGATCGGGAAGATGAGGCGTTTTTTCAAGGAGAGAACCGCCAACTCCTGCACCGGCTGCGGCTACTGCCTGCCATGCCCCAATTCCGTTGACATTCCCAGAAACCTCAAGCTATACAACGACGGCGCCATGTATGGTTTTTATGCTGAAGAAAAGAGGATATACCATCTTTTTCTCCAGCCGGAGGAACGGGCGGCGAATTGCATTCAATGCAAGGCCTGTGAAGAGAAATGCCCGCAGAAGATCCCCATCAGCGAGTGGATGTTGAAGGTCCAGGAGAAGTTCAAATAAAGGCCTCTTGAACAGGGCTCCTTGAGAATACGAGGATGACCTTTGGATTAAAGATAGGTATTTGACAGATCGCTTCTTTGCAGCTACTCGTCACTCGTTACGCGTCACTGAGAAATTTGGTAGCGGGGGTAGGATGAGCGGTCCGTCCTCCTGGCGTCGGCCGGCCCGCAGGTCTCGGCGTCCCCTGCGCGTCCACCTCGGCTTGAACCTACGACCGACCCGAAGAGGGGAGGAAGTCCCGTCTCAGCGGGACGACCTTTGGGTATAAAGATAAAAGATAGTGGATTATTTATAAATATGGATTTATGGAAAGAAGGTTGGTAGCGGGGGTAGGATTTGAACCTACGACCTTTGGGTTATGAGCCCAATGAGCTACCTGGCTGCTCCACCCCGCGATCCAAGAGCGCATTATACCTTTCCACCCCGAGGATGTCAAGCGTGCCATCTCCGGTGATGGAAAGTGTCCAACTATTTGAAACTGTCCTTATTAAGTTACATTTTGCCTGCTTTTTTCTGGCATAGGACTTGCTTGGGTTGATGATATGGGACGATCGGCCTTCAGCAGATCCCTGCCCTTTTTCGGCGCTGTCCGGCCGGCGCCGTTCGACCGGCCGTTGCCGTTGAATATTTTAGGAAAAAGTTGCATGATGGTGTGTCGCGAAAAGCGGGAGTTGCCCATGCAAGAAACGCCGGCGTGCCTAGTTGTCAGGAGAGGGCAGGGAGCCTGCCCGTCCACCCGCTACGCCGAGGGAGGTTGACGTGAAACGATTCATCATGCTGGCCGCCGCGGCGCTGCTGCTGGCCGGGTGCGCCACCCACCGCTACCGGTCCGAATTCGATTTCGCCGGCAAGCTGGCCCGCGAGGGATTGTGGCAGGAGGCGCTGTACCGCCTGCAGAAGGCGCGGGCGGCGGGGATCGAAACGGCCGCGCTGCACAACAACATGGCCGTCGCCCTCGAGGCCCTCGGCCGCGCCGACGAGGCGCAGCGGGAGTACGAGCTGGCGCTGAAGCTGGACCCGGCCAACGAGCGCATCCGCGGCAATCTCGACAAGTTCAAGCGCAACGAGGGGAAGGACGCCCATGAAAAGAAGTAAGCTCGCGCTGATGCTCCTGCTGGCCCTGCTGGCCGCGGCCTGCTCCGAATCCTACGCCCCGGTGACGATCCCCTTCCGGCCGCGGAACGTCGTCGATTTCTCCGCCTACCAGGATCTGTTCTTCATCGACCTCGTCCTGGACGCCCCCGAGCAGGGCTTCGACGCCGGCGCCGAGGTGCGCCGGGTGTTCGTCGAGGAGATCCCCTTCGCCGTCGGCCGGCCGGTGCAGCGCCTCGAGCCCGAGCACTGGGCCGACATCCTGGCCACCCTGCGGCGCTACCGCCTGGCCGTGGACATCCAGTACGCCGACAGCCTCTTCTTCCAGCGCGTCTTCCGCGCCCACCCGCGGGGCCTGTTCTTCACCGGCCGGCTGAAGCTGAACGTCAAGAAGATGGGCGTCATCCGCGAAGGCCGCGACGAGGCGGGCAACCGCAAGAACGTCTACGACACGGTCGAGATGTGGGAGATGGAGATGCAGGTCGGGCTGATCGACGGCGACGCCCAGCGCGTCCTCTGGCAGGAGACCTACGCCGAGAAGGGCGAGCCCGTCGCCGGCGCCAGCGCCCGCTTCACCTTCAGCAGCATGTTCGCCAAGCTCGCCGCCAGGCTGACCGCCGCCCTGCAGCCGCGCAAGACGGAGCAGGAGCGGTTCATCCTGGACCGATAGGACGGTGCCCATGAAACGAACGATCATCGCGTTGGCCGCGATCCTGTGGGCCGCCTCCCTGGGCGCCCAGTATTCCTACTATTACGGCAAGAACAAGGTGGTGCAGCACTCCTTCCCCTGGAAGTACGCCGACACCAAGCACTTCCGCATCTTCCACTACATGGAGGACAAGGACCTGCTGCAGCGCATCGCCGTCGAGGCCGAGAAGTCGTACGAGAAGCTCTCCTCGCTGCTGAACGTGAGCATCGAGGAGCGCACGCCGATCATCTTCTACAACAAGCAGACCGACCTGGAGCAGACCAACCTCTATCCGGGCCTCATCGCCCCCGGCAGCTTCGAGGGCTTCGCCGAGCCGGTCGGCAACCGCGTGGTCATCTACGGCAACCGCACCAGCGAGGACCTGGGGCGGCTGATCATCCACGAGCTCTCGCACATCTTCGAGTACGCCATCCTCTACAAGAACCGCGGGGCGGGCATGTTCGACTACAACCGCCCGCCCGACTGGGTGCTGGAGGGCTTCGCCGACTTCATGACCGGCCACTGGGAGAGCTTCAACCTGATGACCGTCATCGACGCCGTGCTCAGCGACCGCATGCCCGAGGTGCAGGAGGACGGCGACATCGCCTCCGCGTCCACCAGCAACCGCGTGGCCTACGACTTCGGCCACCTGATGTACGAGTTCTTCTACCAGAAGTTCGGCAAGAAGGGAGTCCGCGACCTGCTGCAGAGCCAGCGGCGCCCGGCGCTGATCGGCAAGCGCCGCTCCTTCCTGGAGCAGTTCAACTACTCCTCGCCCAAGACCTTCAACTTCGAGTTCAAGAAGTACGCCCGCGAGCGCTTCCGCGCCTTCGTCGGCCGCGAGAACCCCGAGGACTACAGCTTCATCATCGGCCCCGACTTCCCATTCGCCTATTCCTTCTCACACCAGGTCTCGCCCGGCGGCGAGCTGCTGGCCATCGTCACCGTCAACTTCCGCACCTACAAGATCGACATCGTCCTGGTCTCGCTCAAGGACGGCAAGGTGATCAAGAACGTCACCCCGGGCTTCAAGTCCACCTACGACGGCATCGAGTTCAAGTTCCTGCCCGCCGACGGCCGCTCCTTCTGCTGGGACCGCCAGGGCGAGAACATCGCCTTCTTCGCGCGCAAGGAGCTCGACACCTACCTGGTCGTGCTTAACGCCCTCGACAACCGCGTCGTGCGCCAGGTCCGCATCCCCGAGGTGCAGAAGGCCAGCTCGCCGGTCTTCCACCCCCGACGCAACGCCCTGCTATTCACCGCCGTGGAGGGCATCCGCTCCTTTCTCTACGAGCTCGACCTGGGGAGCGGCGCGCTGCGCAAGCTGAGCGACGGCCGCACCTACGTCAAGGCCGTCGACATCTCCGCCGACGGCGGGCGCGTCGTCTACTCGGCCACGGCCAACGGCTTCGACCGGCTGTTCCTGGCCCCCACGGATACCCCCGACCAGGCCCTGCAGCTGACGCGCGGCGACTTCAACGACATCGCCCCCGCCTTCTCCCTCGACGGCCAGACGGTCTACTACAGCTCCGACGAGCTCGGCGCCTACAACATCTGCTCGCTGGACCTGCAGAAGCGCGTCTACCGCCGCCACAGCGACGTGCGCACCGGCAACTTCTTCCCGGTGGAGGTCCCAGGCGCCCCGGGCCGGCTGATCATATCCTCCTACCACAAGGGCAGCTTCCTGCTGTTCCAGAAGGACCTGCAGCCCGTCCTGGCCGAGAAGGCGGTGGAGTTCTCGCCGCCCCAGCCGGCCGCGCCGGCGCCGCAGCTGACCGGCGAGGCCGCCGCCGCCGTGCCGCCGGCGCTGGAGGTGAAGGCCTACAAACCCTTCGAGAAGCTGATCGTCACCTCGCTGCCGCCCATCAACGTGGGCATCGACACCAACGGCGGCTTCTACGGCTCCTCCTACCTCAACGTGACCGACATGCTGGGCGACCACAACTTCGTCTTCTACCTCGCCTCCTACTACGGCTACCGCTCCTATCACCTGGCCTACCTCAACCAGCGCCGCCGCCTGCAGTTCTACAGCCACCTCTTCTCCGAGAGCGACGCCTACTACATCCCCTACACCACCAACCTGTTCCTGACGCTGCGCAGCCGCATCGGCGGCGACTTCTCCCTCATCTACCCCTTCAGCCGCTCGCTGCGCGCCGAGCTCACGCTGTCGGCCTACCACCAGGAGGAGGACTCCGACCTGTTCTATTACGGCTACGAGCTGCCCTACGGGCAGTTCTTCAACGGCTTCGCCCTGCCGCTGGAGGCATCGCTGACGGCCGAGACCACGCGCTTCGCCGAGTACGGCCCCAACAGCGGCACCACCTTCCGCCTCAGCGCCGCCAAGTACGTCAAGCTGTTCTCCAAGTCCCTGGATGCCTACACCCTGGAGGGCGAATTCCGCAAGTACCTGCGCCTGGACAACTACTCCCTGCTGGCCTTCCGCCTGAGCGGCTACTACTCGGGGGGCAAGAACGCGCTGCTCTACTGGAGCGGCGGCAACAACAGCATGCGCGGCGCGGAGTTCCGCTCGCTGGTGGGCAACAAGGGCTTCTTCTTCAACGCCGAGTTCCGCTTCCCGCTGGTCCATGCCGCCCTGACCCCCATCGGCGTCGTCGGCCCCGTGCGCGGCGTGTTCTTCTTCGACCTCGGCGCCCTGTGGTTCCACGGCCAGGACTTCCGCGTCTTCGAGAAGGGGGAGTTCCGGCTGCGCGACGCCCTCTCCTCCTACGGCTACGGCATCGAGTTCTTCCTGTTCGGCTATCCCTTCCACGTCGAGTGGGTCTGGCGCACCGACCTGCAGCAGAAGAAGTACAGCGGCGTCAATTTCTGGATCGGCTTTGATTTTTAGGAGCCCAGCGAACAAGAAGTGATAGTGGTAGTGGTAGTGGTAGCAGCAGCATAGAAGAACCTGTTGCCGCGCTGGATGACGACAACTCTATGATCCTAGGGAATAGAGCACTAGGAAGAAAGGGCTCAGGCAGACGGCATTCAGCTGACGGCAACAGCACTGAAACGAGCTTATTCACTTTGTTGGTTTTGCCGTACGCCGTACGCCGAGCTCCTTTCTGCCTTGCCACGCGTCACGCGTCACGAGAGTTCGCCGGGCCGGCCTCTGATTGACTTATGCCGTGAAACATGGCAAAATTTGGGGGGAAGAGAACGCGATGCTGATCAACCACACGTCCAAGCAGGTGACCGCCAAGATCGTCTATTACGGCACCGGCCTGGGCGGCAAGACCACCAACCTGCAGTACATTTACTCGGTGACCAACCCGCGCACCCGCGGCGAGCTGGTGTGCATGGAGACCGAGATCGAGCGCACCCTCTTCTTCGACCTGCTGCCCATCAACGTCGGCCTGGTCAAGGGCTACGAGACGCGCTTCCAGCTGTATACCGTGCCCGGCCAGGTCTTCTACGACTCGACGCGCAAGCTGGTACTCAAGGGCGCCGACGGCGTCGTCTTCGTCGCCGACTCCCAGGAGTTGATGGAGCAGGCCAATCGCGAGAGCCTCGACAACCTGCGCGAGAACCTGGGCTTCTATTCGTACCGCGTCGACGACATGCCCATGGTCTTCCAGTACAACAAGCGCGACCTGAAGAACATCTCGCCGGTGGAGCGGATGAACGCCAACCTCAACCAGTCGGGCCGCCCCCATTTCGAGGCCGTCGCCCGCAGCGGCCGCGGCGTCATCGAGACCCTGCGCGAGATCTCCTCCCTGACCCTGGGGAGGGTCAAGGAGGCGCTGGAGCATTCGACGCGCCCGGGCCGCGGCGTGGCCGTCCAGTTCGACGTCCAGGAAGGGCAGCGGATGGTCAAGATGGAGGACCTGCCGGTGAAGAAGGTGAGCGTCGAGCAGCTCCAAGCCCGCCAGGCCGGGCAGGAGGTGCTGCCGCCGGCGCCGCCCGCCCCGCCCAGCCTCGACGAGAAGGCCGCCGCCCAGCCCCCCGAGGCCGCGCCGCGCCCCGCTGCCGCAGCCAGGGTCAACGAGCTGCTCGGCGGCCTGGAAGACCCGACGCGCATCACGCGCATCGAAAAGATCGCCGCGGCCAACGGCCGCCTGGCCGTGGAGGTCAAGGACGGCCAAGGCCGCCCGCTGCGCACCCTCGACATCGCCCTGCGCCCCGAGACCAAGAAGGTCACCATCATCCTGGATGTCAAAGGCTAAAGTCCCGCTGCTGCTGCCGCTCGTTGTCGCCGCCGTCGCCTGCGCCCCCTCGCGCCCGGCGCCGCGCACCGCCCCCGGGCAAGCGCCGGCCGCCGGCCCGGCGGCCCGGGCCGAGGCCATCTTCCAGGCCGGCAAGGCGCGCCTGGAGAAGGGCGACATGGCCGGTGCCAAGGCCTGCTTCGACCAGTCGCTGGATGTGCTGCTGGACGCCGGCGCCGACGGCCCCGGCCGCTCCGAGGTGGGCGAGCTGGTCAGGAAGATATCCTCCATCGAGCTGAACACCCTGAAGGACCGCAACAGCCCCGAGAACGGCGAGCACGAGGCCTTTCTCGACCAGGTGATCGCCACGCCGCTCTTCCTGCCCTCGGAGAAGGACGTCCAGGACCTGCAGCAGAAGGTGGGCGAGGCCGCCGCCGTCGCCTACAGCCTGCCGGTCATCGTCAACCCGCAGGTGGTCTCCTTCCTGAAGGCCTTCCAGACCATCCGCCACGACGGCATCCAGCGGGCCCTCGACCGCATGGGCGAGTTCATCGGCCCCTTCCAGGAGATCTTTCGCCGCCACGGCATCCCCGAGGACCTGGCCTACCTGCCGATCATCGAGAGCGGCTTCCGTGTCGACGCCACTTCGCGCGCCCGCGCCCGCGGCGCCTGGCAGTTCATGTCCTCGACGGCGCGCCTGTTCGGCCTGCGCGTCGACTGGCAGGTGGACGAGCGCCTCGATCCCTTCAAGGCCGCCGACGCGGCGGCGCGCTTCCTCAAGCACCTCTACGAGGAGTACGGCGACTGGTACATCGCCCTGGCCTGCTACAACGGCGGCCCGCGCCGGGTGGAGAAGGCCATGCGCGCCCTGCAGACCGCCGACTTCTTCACCATCAACCAGAGCCGCCACATCCGCCGCGAGACCAAGAACTACGTGCCGGCCTTCCTGGCCTCGCTGATCATCGCCCGCTCGCCGCAGGAGTACGGCTTCACCGTCGGCGGCGGCGAGCCGCTGCTGGCCGGCAGCAAGACGGTCGTCGTGCCCTCGCCGGTCTACCTGGCGGCCGTCGCCGAGCGCCTGCAGGTGCCGGCCGCCGAGCTGAAGCGGCTCAACCCCGAGCTGCTGCGCGACTTCACCCCCAGCCAGGTCGGCGAGTACGCGCTGCGCGTGCCGGACACGGTGGATCCGGCGGCGCTGGCCGGGCTGGAGCGCATCCCGCCGGCGAAGATCCCCAAGTTCAACTCGCACCGCGTGCGCCCCGGCGACACGCTCTCCACCATCGCCCGCCGCTACGGCACCTCGGTGCGCCGCATCCAGGAGGCGAACCGCATGCGCTCGACCCTCATCCGGCCGGGCATGATCCTCGTCATCCCCGGGAGAGGGTAGGTGGTCAGCCGCATCCACTCGGCGGTGCTCAACGGGCTCGACGTCGTGGCCACCGAGGTCGAGGTGGGCTTCTCGCGCGGCGTCCCCGGCATCGCCATCGTCGGCCTGCCCGACAACGCCGTCAAGGAGAGCCGCGAGCGGCTGCGCCTGGCCATCCAGAACGCCAACTTCGAGTACCCGCAGGCGCTGAAGATCGTCGTCAACCTCTCGCCGGCCGACGTGCGCAAGGAGGGGGCGGCGCTCGACCTGCCGATGGCCGTGGGCATCGTGCGCAACCACCTGCGCCTGGAAGGGCCGGCCTTCTCCGAGCTGTTGTTCTACGGCGAGCTGAACCTCACCGGCGAGCTGAGCCCGGTCAAGGGGGTGCTGAACATCGCCCTCTTCGCCCGCCGCAACGGCTGGCGCGGCATCGTCATCCCCTGGGGCAACCGCCAGGAGGCGCAGTTCGTCGCCGGCATCGAGATCTACGCCCTGCGCAGCCTGGCCGAGGTCGTCGACCTGGCCGCCCACCCCGAGCGCTACGCGCCGCTGCGCGCCTGCGGCGCCCGTCCCGCCGAGCCGGCGGCGGGCGACGGCGACTTCGCCGAGATCAAGGGGCAGTACCGGGCCAAGCGCGCCATGGAGATCGCCGCCGCCGGCGCCCACAACGTGCTGATGATCGGCCCGCCCGGGGCGGGCAAGTCGATGATCGCCCGGGCCCTGCCCTCGATCCTGCCCGCGATGAGCGACGACGAGGTGCTGGAGACCTCGCTCGTCTACAGCGCCGCCGGCCTGCTGGGGGAGCGCGGCGGGGTGGTGCGCCGCCGGCCGTTCCGCTCGCCGCACCACACCATCTCCGACGTGGGCATCAGCGGCGGCGGCAAGGTCCCCGTGCCCGGCGAGATCTCGCTGGCGCACAACGGCGTCCTCTTCCTCGACGAGATGCCCTATTTCAAGAGGTCGGCGCTGGAAGTGCTGCGCCAGCCCATGGAGGACGGCCAGATCACCGTCTCGCGCTCGCTCACCTCGGCCACCTTCCCGGCCCGCTTCATGCTGGTGGGGGCCATGAACCCGGTGGCGGACGCCGGCCGCGGCGCCGCGGCCAGGCTCTCCAAGCCGCTGCTGGACCGCATCGACCTGCAGCTCGAGGTAAAGAAGGTCAAGCTGGATGAGATCACCTCGCCGGCGCTGGCCGAGAGCTCGCTGGCCGTCCGCGCCCGGGTGGCGCGGGCGCGCGAGATCCAGGAGCGGCGCTTTGGCGGCCTGAAGCGCCGGCTGTTCGCCAACGCCCAGATGCGCAACCCCGAGATCCGCCGCTTCTGCCCGCTCGACGACGAGGGCGAGCGGCTGCTGCGGCGGGCCGCGGAGCGCTTCGACCTGAGTGCCCGCGGCTATTTCCGCGTGCTGAAGGTGGCGCGCACCATCGCCGACCTGCAGGACGCGGAACGCATCGCCCCGGCGCACGTCCAGGAGGCGCTGCAGTACCGCGCCCTGGATAACGGCCGGTTCTAGGAGGGACGGGGATGGGGCTGAACAGGAAAGACGGGCTGCGCATGCTGGCCCTGGCGGCTGCCGCGCTGGCCCTGGGCCTGGGCGCCAACTTCCTGGCGCGCGAGAAGCTGCCGCTGTTGCGGCCGCTGGCGCCGGAGCCGGCGGCGGAGCTGCCGCCGGCCATCGGCGAGGTCGACGCCGACTTCGTCGCCACGGTGCTCGCCGCCCCCGGCACGCTGCTGCTCGACGCCCGCGCCGGGGAGGCCTTCCACGCCGGCCACATCCCCGGCGCCCTCAGCCTGCCGCTGGGGGAGTTCTCCCGGGCCTTCGCCGCGCTCGAGCCGCGGCTGCGGCAGGCCGGCCTGCTGGTGGCCTACTGCAGCGACCGCGCCTGCGGCGATTCGCCGGAGCTGGCCCGCCGGCTGTGGGCGCAGGGGCTGAAGAACCTCCTGCTGTTCAAGGGCGGCATGGAGGAGTGGACGGAGAAGGGGCATGAAGTGGAGCGCTAGGATCGCCGCGCTGCTCGCCTCGGCGCCGCTGCAGGTCCTGTGCCGCTCTTTTCGCAGAAGGTACTGGCCGACCGCGTCACACAACTTGCAAACGGCCAGTCCAACAGCGGCAACTGGGACATGATAACCGCCAACGAGAACGGCACCGACGCCGGTCGCTACCTGTTCATGCCCTTCGAAACCGGCGCCGGCGGCGTGCAGCGCAC
>DAHVOV010000061.1 GCA_027318645.1 Candidatus Aminicenantota bacterium | reverse complement strand
TGTCCACCACCCACGTCATCACCGGCGCCATCGCCGGCGTGGGCTCGGCGCGCAGCATCTCGGCCGTCAAGTGGCAGGTGACGCTGAGCATCGTCTGGGCCTGGGTGCTGACCATCCCCGGCGCCGCGCTGGTCGCCGCCGGCCTTTGGTTTCTCGTCAGCCTCCTGGGCCTGGCCGGCTGACCTTGGTCACGCCCGGAAATTAACCGAAAATTAACCGTTGGTTAACCGTTTCTGAACAGTATGATTCTATCATCCATTATTATCATTGCCTTGGGGAGATGAGAATCCCGCAAAAATGCATGATTGACGCAAAACCGCGTCGGTGAACGGAGGACACGATGGGAAAGACGAAGTGGATGACGGCGGCTGTAGGCTTGTTCGTCGTCTTCGCCCTGGCCGGCTGTGGCCGCCGGGCGCAGCAGGCCAACTCGCTGCAGATCAAGGGCTCGGACACCATGGTCAACCTGGGCCAGGCCTGGGCCGAGGAGTTCATGAAGGCCGATCCCGGCATTTCGGTGGCCGTCACCGGTGGCGGCTCGGGGACGGGCATCGCCGCCCTGCTGTCGGGCACCTGCGACATCGCCGAGCTCTCGCGCGAGCTCAAGCCCGAGGAGATCGCCATGGCCCGGCAGAAGGGCTTCGAGCCCAGGCAGGTCACGGTGGCCCTGGACGGGCTCGCTGTGGTGGTCCACCCGGCCAATCCGATCTCGCAGCTGACCATGGACCAGCTGGGCGCCATCTTTTCCGGCGCCGTGACGAACTGGAAGGAGATCGGCGGCCAGGACCTGCCCATCGTCGTGCTGTCGCGCGAGGTCAACTCGGGGACGCACGTCTACTTCAAGGAGCACGTGCTGCGCGGCAACCAGAAGGACAGCCGCGTCGAGTTCGCCGCCAACGCCCTCATGCTGCCCAGCTCGCAGGCCATCGCCGACGAGGTGGCGCAGAACCCCGGCGCCGTCGGCTACTTCGGCATGGGCTACATCACCGCCAGGGAGAAGGCGCTGGCCGTGGCCAGGGATGCCGCCTCGCCCTACGTGGCGCCGACGATCGCGAACGTCGTCAGCAAGGCGTACCCCATCTCGCGGCCGCTGCTCATGGTCACCCGCGGTCAGGCGCAAGGGCTGGCCGCCCGTTTCCTCGACTACGTGCTCAGCCCCGCCGGGCAGGGGATCGTGGCCAAGATCGATTTCGTGCCGGTGAAGTAAGCCGGACGCAGAGATGAAGCCGGCGCGGCTGCGCAAGCTCAAGGAGTGGCTGATCGAGCGTGCCATCCTGCTCAGCGGCGTCTTCTCGGTCGTGTTCGTCGTCCTCATCTTCCTCTTCCTGCTGCGCGAGGGGCTCTCCCTGTTCCGCGGCGAGAGCGTGCTGGACTTCCTGTTCGGCAAAAGCTGGTATCCCATCTCCGCGCCGCCGCGCTTCGGCATCCTGCCGCTGATCCTCGGCTCGCTGCTGGTGACGCTGGGCGCCGCCGCCATCTCCGTGCCGATCGGCCTGGCCGCGGCCCTGTTCATCGCCGAGATCGCGCCGGGACGGCTGAAGGAGGGGCTGAAGGCGGGCATCGAGCTGCTGGCGGCCATCCCCTCGGTGGTGATCGGCTTCATCGGCATGATCACCCTGGGGCCGTTCATCAAAAACCTGTTCGGCGTCCCCACCGGGCTGACGGCCCTCACCGGCTCGGTCACCCTGGCCTTCATGGCCATGCCCACCATCGTCTCCATCGCCGAGGACGCCATCACCGCCGTGCCCCGCCAGTACCGCGAGGCGGCCGTCGCCATGGGGGCGACGAAGTGGCAGACCACCTGGCGCGTCGTGGCCCGCGCCGCCCGGCCGGGCATGGTCGCCGCCGTCATGCTGGGCATCGGCCGCGTCATCGGCGAGACCATGGCGGTGATGATGGTCACCGGCAACGCCGCCGTGATCCCCAGCGGCATGCTGCAGCCGGTGCGCACGCTGACGGCGACCATCGCCGCCGAGATGGGCGAGTCGGTGCAGGGCGGTTCCCACTACGCCGCCCTCTTCGCCATCGGCATCGTGCTGTTCATCATCACCTTCCTGATCAACGGCGTGGCGGACCTTTACCTGCACCGCTCGCGCAAGTAGCCATGAGCCCGCGCCTGTCGCAAAAGATCGCCTTCACGCTGTTGTTCCTGGCCACGCTGCTGGTGATATTGCCGGTGGCGGTCATCCTGTTCATTATCGTGGCCAAGGGCGCCAGCGCCATCAACTGGGACTTCCTCTTCACCATGCCCCGCGCCGGCATGACCGCCGGCGGCATCCTGCCGGCTATCCTCGGCACCCTCTACCTGGTGCTGGGCGCCGTGCTCTTCGCCGTGCCGCTGGGCGTCGCCGCCGCCATCTACCTGGTCGAGTACTCCAGCGACAACCGTTTCTCGCGCCTGGTCAAGCTGGCCATCGTCAACCTGGCCGGCGTGCCCTCGGTGGTCTACGGCCTGTTTGGGCTCGGCCTGTTCGTGCTGTTCTTCAAATTCGGCATCGAACGATTCTTCAGCCACGAACACAACCGCCAGGGTCAAGGAGCGGCCTGCTTCAGCGGTCATGCCAGCCAGTTTTGGAGGGCCATCCCCCTGCTGGTGCCCGTCGACGATTTTGTTCACGTGGGAAGCCGTTTCTACCTGCGTCCGCT
>DAHVOV010000180.1 GCA_027318645.1 Candidatus Aminicenantota bacterium | reverse complement strand
CTTCCTGAAGGAGAGGGGGCTGTACGAGCGCACGCTCATCGTGGTGGCCGCCGACCACGGCGAGGGGCTCGGCGACCACGGCGAGGACGGCCACGGCATGTTCCTCTACGAGAAGACGGTCCACGTGCCGCTGATCGTCCGCGCCCCGTGGCCGTTCGCCGTGAACGAGGTGCCCGGGACCGTGGAGCTGGTCGACGTGGCCCCGACCATCCTCGATCTGCTGGAGGTTCCCGCGCCGCGGGAATGGCAGGGACGGTCGCTCTGGCCCCTGCTGGACGGGCGCGATGGCGGCGGGGAGGGCGAGGCCTACAGCGAGACCTTCTATCCCCGCTTCCACTACGGCTGGTCGCCGCTGCAATCCTTCCACCGCGGCGCCCTCAAGTACATCCTGGCCCCGCGCGACGAGCTCTACGACCTGGAGCGCGATCCCGGCGAACTCCGCGACCTTGCCGGCGACGCCCGCCGCCGCGAGCTGCGCGGCCGCCTGCTGGACTTCGTCAGCCGCCGTTCCCGCAACGCGCTGCGCAGCGCCGCCGGCAGCCGCCTGAGCCCCGAGGACCAGCGGCGCCTGGCCGCCCTGGGCTACCTCTCGGGCGCGGTGCGCGTCGACGAAACGAGGCCGCTGGCCGACCCCAAGGACAAGATCGGGGTCAGCAACGGCATCTCGCGGGCGTCGGCGCTGATGGAGGAGAAGCGCTTCGAGGACGCCGCCGCCCTGCTGGAGAAGCTGGCGAGCGAGGAGCCCGAGCTGGCGGACGCCTGGAGCCTGCTGGGCAACGTCAACCTGAAGCGCAAGCGGCGCCAGGAGGCGCTGCAGGCCTTCCGCCGCGCCCTGGCCTTGAAGCCCGACAACAATTTCCTGATGATCAACGTCGTCAAGACCCTGGCCACGTCGGGCGAGCTAGACGCCGCCGCCGAGGAGAACCTGGCCTTCCTGAAGGTCTTCCCCGACGACCCGGCGCTGCTGGAGGAGCTGGGCCACATTCGCATGCTGCAGCGCCGTCCCGACGAGGCCCTGCCGCTTCTGCAGCGGGCGATCACCATCGACCCCGCCGCCCCGCAGGCCTACAACCAGGCCGGCGAGGCGCTGATCCTGAAGAAGGATTACGCCGCCGCCGAGGAGCTGCTGCGCCGCGGCCTCAAGGAGAACCCGCGGGCGCGCAACACCCGCTTCCTGCTGGCGCAGGTCCAGGAGGCGCTGCAGAAGCCCGAGGAGGCCATCGACCTCTACCGCGGCGAGCTGGAGGTCAACGGCAAGAATTTCCAGGCGGCGGCAAACCTGGGAAACCTGCTCAAGCAGGCCGGCCGCGCCGGCGAGGCCGAAGGCTATTACCGCCAGGCCATCGCGGCCAACCCCGCCTTGAAGCTGCCGCGCTTCCACCTGGCCGAGATCCTGCTGCGCCGGGGGGGCGACCTCAACGAGGCCGTCGACCTCTGCCTGAAGGGGATCGCCGTGCCGCCGCAGGACCGCGACACGCTGTTCGGCTATTTCGTGCTCACCAACCTGTACAACGCCCTGGGCAGCCCCGAGCGCCGGGACCATTACACCCGCCTGGGCGAGCAGCTCATCGCCGAGCTCGAAAAGAAATAAGTGACGGTGACAGTACACAACTCAGGGAACCTGAGTGACGAGTGACAAGTGACGAGTGACGAGAAAAGCCATGGCCAGGCCTCTTGCCATCTTTTTTCACTTTTCACTGAACGAATGATCCCAGTGTCAGCGAGAAGAAGTTCGAAACGCAATCTATTTTTGTGTTTACGTTGGGAAACCCTTGGGACGGGCTCACAGAAGAATTGCTTGCATCAGCAGCCCTGACTGGCGAACGATTGTGATCCAAACTTCCAGATTTTCAACCGCAGTGGGGCAATCTATTTCGGTGTTTTGTTCAAGGGTTTTTACTTTTTTCCTTCTTACTTTTATCTTGCGCGCGAAGCGCGCACTCGTCACTCGTTACTCGTCACTTGTCACTGAGTTCTGTCAGGAAGTCACTTCCCGCCACAGCGCCTCGAACTGCGAGCGCTCCTCGGCGCTGAGGCGCCCGCCGTGGCGCTGGCGCAGCATGCCCAGCGTGTTCTTCGCCGCGCCCTTGCGGCCGACGCTGAGCTGGGCGATGGTCAGGTTGAAATAGGTGTTGACGAAGCCGGGGTCGGTGGCGAGGGCGTTGCGCAGCCGCTCGATGGCCTGCGCCGCGTCCCCCAGGTAGAGGCAGGTCACGCCCAGGCCGTTCAGGGCCGTGACCAGCTTGTTGTCCACGGCCACCGCCCGCGAGAAGTATTCCTGGGCGCGCTGCAGGCTCGGCCGGTCCTTGCGCTGGCGGAACAGGGTCAGGTGCAGGGTGCCCATGCCGCTCAGGGCCAGCGCCTGGCGGGGATCGATCTCCAGGGCGCGCGAGAAGGAGGTCAGCGCCTCGTCCCCCAGGCCGCGGTCGAGCTGGGCCAAGCCCAGCTGGGTCCAGTGCGCCGGGTTTCCGGCCTGCTCGCTGACCAGGCCGCGCAGCAGGTTCTCGGCGAGATCCGGCTGGCCCAGCTTGAGCAGCAGCTTGGCCGCCTGGCCGCGGATGTCGGTGTCCAGCGCATCGGGGCGGTCGCCGGCCTGGTGCAGCAGGCGGCGCAGCGCCTCCAGCGCCTCCTGCGGCCGCCCCGCCTCCAGGCTGAGGTCGGCCAGGGCGATGCCCAGCTTGGCGCCGTCGGGCTCCAGGTCCCAGGCCTGGCGAAAATGGGTGATGGCCTTCTCCAGCTGCTTCTGGTTGCGGTAGAGCTCGCCCAGCAGCAGGTGGGCCTCGACGGTCTTCGCGTCCTTGGCCAGGGCGCGCAGGGCCGCCGCCTCGGAGCCGCGCTTGTCGCCGCGCTCGCGCAGGTAGCCCGCCAGCATCATGTCGAATCGTGTCAGGCTGGGAAAGCGTTCGCCGGCCTCGCGCAGGGCGGCCTGCACCAGTGCCGGGTTCTTGCGCGCCAGCGCCAGCTCGTAGTACATGTCGTAGAACTGGGGCAGCTTGAGGTCGATGCCGCTGGCGCGCAGGGCGGCGAACTGTCGGGCGGCGGAGTCGAGGCGCCCCTGGCGTACCTCCTCGCGGGCCTTCATCAGTAAGTTCAATGGCCCGATGCCGTCCTTGGGGTCGTCGCCCGAGCCCTGCCAGGCCTGGTTCCCGGCCGCGGCCAGGTAGCCGAGGGCGCGCAGGCGCGCCTGGTTGG
>DAHVOV010000166.1 GCA_027318645.1 Candidatus Aminicenantota bacterium | reverse complement strand
CGACCAACAGGATCCTGTCCATGCCGCGATTATCGTTGAACGGCGCCGGCGTTGTCAACCCGCGCCCCTTGGCGCGTGACGGGTCTTGACCGCGGTTTCGCTTGACAGGCGGGCGCTTTTAGGATATTTTTAGCCACAATGGAGAAGAAAATGAAAGAATACCAGGGCCAGCTCATTTCCAGGGGGTTCAAGGTCGCGATCCTGGTGTCGCGCTTCAACAACTTCATCACCGAGAAGCTGCTGGAGGGGGCCAAGGACGCCCTGACCCGCAGCGGCGCCAAGGAGGGGGAGATCGAGGTGGTCTGGGTGCCCGGCGCCTTCGAGATCCCGCTGGCGGCCAAGCGCCTGCTGCTGAGCAAGCGCTACCACGCCGTGATCTGCCTGGCGGCCATCATCCGCGGCGAGACGCCGCACTTCGACTTCATCGCCTCCGAGGTGACCAAGGGCATCGCCCAGCTGAACCTCGAGTTCGCCCAGCCGGTGACCTACGGCGTCATCACCGCCGACAACACCGACCAGGCGATCGAGCGCGCCGGCAACAAGATGGGCAACAAGGGCTTCCAGGCCGCCCAGTCGGCCGTCGAGCTGCTCAACCTCTTCGCCGATGCCGCGATCTGATGTTCCGCATCAAGTACAGCCGCGAGATCGCCTTAAAAATACTCTATGAGCTCGACGCCCTGAAGTGCGACGCGGCCCAGGCCGGGCCGGTCGTCGACGAGTACTTCCGCAGCTTCCGCGGCCCCAACCCCGACGAGGAGGAGTTCATCCGCCGCCTGGTGAAGACCGTGGTCGAGGACCGGAAGGAGATCGACGCCGCCATCGCCGCCAACCTGATCGGCTGGAAGCTGAACCGCCTGGCGCTGGTCGACCGCAACCTGCTGCGCATGGCCATCGCCGAGGCGCGCTTCAACTCCGAGAAGCCGATCATCATCGACGACGTCCTGCGCATCGCCAAGAAGTACTCCGAGGCCGACTCCTACAATCTGATCAACGCCATCCTGGACAAGGTGATCCCGTGAGGGCGCTGCTGCTGTTCCTGCTGGCCTGGTCGCCGCTCAGCCAGGAGAGCCGCCTGGAGGTGTTCGTCACCTGCCGCGCCCCCGAGCTCTTCAGCGATTTCGGCAACGACAACTTCCGCCAGGTGGTGCACGCCGTGCCGGGCGGGCTGCGCGTCGACCTCAAGAGCCGCACCCTGCGCCTGCGCGGGCTGAACCACCGCTTCGCCGTCGACGCCGCCGCGCTGGCGGCCCAGCCCGAGGCCGTCCGCCAGGCCTGCGCCCAGGCCGGCCAGGGGGCGCTGTCGCTCTCCGACTACCTGCGCGGCATCTCGCTGTTCCTGCGCAACCGCGTGGCCTACGACGAGGCCGACCTGCCCCAGGGCGCCGCCGAGGTGCTGGCCCAGGGCAAGGGGCACTGCATCGGCTACGCCAACGTCGCCCAGGCGCTGCTGGCCTGCGTGGGCGTCGCCAGCCGCCCGGTCAACGGCTTCTTCCTGCGCGAAGCGCGCGGCCGCGTCGAGCCGGTGCCGCACCGCTGGCTGGAGGTCTTCCTGCCCGGCGGCCGGCGCATCTTCTTCGACCCCCAGTACCAGGACTTCTCCTCGCGCTACCTGGTGGCCAACGCCGGCTTCCCGCCCGAGAGCGTCGAGCGCTTCGAGGGCGTGGTGGTCAGCCGCAGCAAGAAAATCCTTGACGAATGAGGTAGTCCCATGGAAGAACAGTTCGTTGTCCGCCAGGAGAAGCTGAAGAAGCTCGAGGCCCTGGGCGTCGCCCCCTATCCCTACCGCTACGAGGTCAGCCACCGCTTCGCCGAGGTCATCGCCGCCCACAAGGAGCGGGACGCCGAGCAGCTGCAGCGGGACGCCGCCGCGGTGCGCGTCGCCGGCCGCGTGGTGGCCATCCGCAGCATGGGCAAGAGCGTCTTCATGCACCTGTTCGACGGCAGCGACCGGCTGCAAGTCTACGTGCGCAAGGACGGGGTGGGCGAGCGCGACTGGGCGGTCACCGGCCTGCTGGACATCGGCGACATCGTCGGCGCCGCCGGCACGGTGTTCAAGACGCGCACCGGCGAGCTGTCGGTGCTGGTCCAGGAGCTGACCTTCCTGGCCAAGTCGTTCCACCCGCTGCCGGAGAAGTGGCACGGCCTGCAGGACAAGGAAGTGCGCTTCCGCCAGCGCTACCTGGACATGATCGTCAACCCCGACGCCACCGAGGTCTTCCGCAAGCGCTCGCGCCTCATCCAGGCGGTGCGCCGCTTCTTCCACGAGCGCGGCTACGTCGAGGTGGAGACGCCGATGATGCACCCCATCCCCGGCGGCGCCTCGGCCCGGCCCTTCGTCACCCACCACAACGCCCTGGACATCGACCTCTACCTGCGCGTCGCCCCCGAGCTCTACCTGAAGCGGCTGCTGGTGGGCGGCATGGAGAAGGTGTTCGAGATCAACCGCAACTTCCGCAACGAGGGGATCTCGCTGATGCACAACCCCGAGTTCACCATGATCGAGTTCTACGAGCTCTACCGCGACTTCAGCGACTACATGGACCTCAGCGAGACGCTGCTGCTGGAGCTGGCCGGCGAGCTGCTGCCCGACGCCGTGCTGCGCTGGCAGGACAAGGAGATCCCCCTGCGGCCCCCCTTCCGCCGCGTCAAGTACATGGACGCCATCGCCGAGAAGTCGGGGCTGGCGCTGGAGGCGCTGTGGGACGAGGCGGCCATGCGCGCGCACATCGCCAAGGCCCTGCCGAACGAGCCCATGCCGCCGACCTACGGCAAGATGCTCGACCTGCTGTTCAGCCACTATGTCGAGGACGGGCTGGTCGAGCCGACCTTCGTCACCTATTTCCCCAAGGCCATATCGCCGCTGTCCAAGGTCTCGCGCCTCGACGAGCGCGAGACCGAGCGCTTCGAGCTCTACATCGCCGGCATGGAGATCGCCAACGGCTTCTCGGAGCTGAACGACCCGCTGGAGCAGCGCCGGCGCTTCGAGGCCCAGGCGCGCGACCGCGAGCGCGGCGACGACGAGGCGCAGCGCATCGACGGCGGCTTCCTGACGGCGCTGGAGCACGGCATGGCGCCGGCGGCGGGGGAGGGGATCGGCATCGACCGCCTGGTCATGCTCTTCGCCGGCGCCGCCTCCATCAAGGACGTCATCCTCTTCCCGCTGCTGAGGCCCAAGGAATGAAGTTCGCCTGGTTCATCGCCCGGCGCTACCTGGCCAAGGGGCGAAAGAACTCCTTCATATCGATCATCTCCGCGGTCTCCATCCTGGGCATCGCCATCGGCGTGGCGGCGCTGATCATCGCCCTGGCCCTGATCAGCGGCTTCCAGGACGACATCCGCGACCGCATCCTCAGCTCCTCGGCGCACCTGATGGTCAGCGACCGCTTCCAGGAGGGCTTCGCCGGCTTCCGCGAGCGGGAGCTGGAGATCGCCCGCGCCTTCCCCGAGGTGAAGACGGTGACGTCGGTGGTCCACGGCACGGTGCTGGTCAAGGGCCGCGGCCGCGACGTGGCCGGCGCCGTCCTGCGCGGCCTCGACCTGGAGCGGCGGCACAAGGAGGATTGGCTGGAGGACCTGGACCTGGGCCGGCTGCCGCAGGGCGACAGCGAGCTGCTGCTGGGCCGCGAGATGGCCGTGCGCCTGGGGCTGTTCACCGGCGACTCCTGCCTGGTGGTCACGCCGCAGGCGGCGCTCTCGCCCATGGGCATCATGCCGCGCTTCCGCCGCTTCCGCGTCGCCGGCATCTTCCGCTCCGGGCTGTACGAGTTCGACAACGGCACGGTGATCACCGGGCTGGGGGCGGCGCAGAAGCTGTTCGCCCTGAAGGACCGCGTCAGCTACCTGCAGGTCAACCTGCGCGACATCTTCAGCGCCGACCGGGTCGCCGATGCCATGCGCCGCCGCCTGGGGGCGCGCTACTCGGTGATCACCTGGAAGGAGCTGAACCAGTCGCTCTACTCGGCGCTGCGGCTGGAGAAGACGGTGCTGTTCTTCATCCTGACGCTGATCATCGTCGTGGCCTCGCTGAACATCGTCGCCGGCCTGATCCTGATGGTCATGCAGAAGATCAAGGACATCGGCATCCTGCTCTCCTTCGGCGTCAGCGCCGCCCAGATACGCCGCATCTTCTTTTTGCAGGGCGCCGTCATCGGCATATTGGGGACGGCGCTGGGCTCGGCGCTGGGCCTTGGCTTCTGCCACCTGGCCAACCGCTTCGAGCTCATCAAGGTCCCCTCCGAGATCTACCAGGTCAGCTTCGTGCCCTTCCGCGTCAACGGCCTCGACCTGGCCGCGGTCGTGCTCGCCGCGCTGCTGATCAGCTTCGGCGCCACCCTGATCCCGTCGCGCAAGGCGGCGGCGGTATCCGTCGTCGAGGCAGTCAAATACGAATAGGGCTCGCAGGGCTCGGCATCAAGGTTCCACATAACGAACAGAAAATTGATCCGAAACTAGCCAGCGGCTTCCAGTCCGACGGTCCCTCAAGGTCGCACCTAGCATAACGTAGCAATTCAGAACTTTCGACAAACTTGCAGACCGACGGTCCATCAAGGTTCCACCAGCATAACTTGGCGATTCCGAACTTTCGACAAACTTGCAGTCCGACGGTCCTTCAAGGTTCCACGTGCCACGTTCCACGTACCCGGTTAAAGACCAAGGCATGGCCACGGGAGGATGTTGGCTTTCAACGTGGCACTTGGTACGTGGTACGTGGAACCTCGATGGACTGAGAGGTTTTCCTGAGAACTATCCATAAACTTGCAGTCCGACGGACCTTAAAGGTTCCACGTACCACGTACCACGTACCAAGTTAAGGCACTCGTCCAATGCTGTTATCTGAACGTGGTACGTGGTACATGGTACGTGAAACCTCGACGGACTGAGAGGTTTTCCTGAGAACTATCCATAAACTTGCAGCCCGACGGGCCTTCAAGGTTCCACGCAGCGAACAATTAAGATCCGGAACTAGTCAGAGCTTA
>DAHVOV010000147.1 GCA_027318645.1 Candidatus Aminicenantota bacterium | reverse complement strand
CCCTCTTCATCTTCCTGGGCATCCGCCGCTTCCGCCGCGGCGACTGGAAGCTGTCGGCCGCCTTCTGGGGCTTCGCCGTGGGCGTCAAGTACTTCAGCCTCCTGCCCCTGGCGGCCTTCGTCCTGGTCGCCTTCCGGCCCTGGCGCAGGGCCGACCTGAAAAAAATGGCTGTCGGCGGCCTCATCGTCGTCGCGGCGCTGGCGCCGCTGCTGCTCAAGAACCTCCATTACACCGGCGATCCCGTCTACCCTTTCCTGCCCGGGACGTTTCCCACGGCCAGCTGGGACGCCGGCCTGCTCGCCCGCTTCCAGGCCGAGGTGGGGGCGACGGCGCGCACGCCCGCCGACCTCCTGCGCCTGCCCTACGACCTCTCCTTCTTCAACCACGGCTTCGGCGGGCTGGTCGGCCCCTTCTTCCTGATTTTCCTGCCCTTCCTGCTGCTGGCGCCGGTGCGCGACAAGCGCTGGCTGGCGTGGGCGCTGCTCTTCCTGGCCGTGGCGCCCTTCTTCACCTCGTGCCTGCGCTATGCCTTCGCCGCCTTCGCGGTGCTGGCCATCTTCGCCGTCCGCGCCTGGGAGGAGGCCGGCGGCCGGCTGCTGCGGGCGCTGTTCGCCCTGGTGGTCGCATTGAACTTCCTCCTGGGCTTCGCCATGCTGGAGACGTTCTACCAGGCCCACACCCTGTGGGGAGGCGGCAGCTCCATGCGCGAATACCGCGACCGCCTCATCCCCGCCTATCCCGCCTTCGCCTTCATCAACGCCCATGCCCCGGCCGGGGCGAAGGTGCTGCTCGTCGGCGAGGCCAGGGGCTTCCACCTGAGGCGGCGGTTCGTCGTTTCCTCGGCCTATGACCGCCCCCTGGTGCGCCGCTACCTGGGAGCGGCCCGCGACGCCGGCGGCTTCGCCGCCGCCTTGCGCGCCGACGGTTTCTCTTATCTTCTCGTCAACTTCAGCGAAGTGGAGCGCCTGCAAGCGGCGTACGCTATCCTGACCTCCGCGGAGAGGGAGAGTCTGCTGCGCATCCTGGGAGAGATGACGCCCGAGTTCCGCCAGGGGCCGCTGGGGGTCTATCGCCTCGACTGACGGAGCAGTGATAGTGATAGTGGTAGTGGTAGTAACAGCAAACAAACGAACTATCGAGTTCTGAAAAAAGCTTCTTGTCCTGAAGGAACTTCAATCTGAAAGAGTTCGCTGATCGCTGTTACTATCACTGTCACTACCACTACCACTGAGTGTTTGTTACACTGCCGTTCAGGGCAAGCCCTTCTGCAGGCGGAACAGCCGGCGGCCGCCGGGCAGCTCCGCCACGGGTGTCCAGCGCAGCGCCGCGAACCAGCGCCGCCTCTCCCCCTCTCCCGCGCGATGGAACGACAGCAGGCGGTCCAGCGCCGGATTGGGAAGCGCCGCCTCGCCCAGGGCGAAGACCGGCTGGCCCGCCCCGGCCCGGCGCGACAGCTCGGCCGCGATCGCCGGCAGGGAGTTGCCCTTGCCCAGCAGCCAGTCGAGGATCACGACCTCGCGTAGGGAGAAGTAGGGGATGTAGATCTTGCCGACGCCGAAGGCGTCGAGCCGGCCGGTGATCACCACCTGGGCGTTCTCCGGGGTGGCGCGGCGGATGGCCACGGCGGCCTGGTAGTCGGTGTTGCGGACGATGTCGGCCAGCGGGGCGATCCCCGAGGCCAGGTTGTTCGCCAGCAGGGCGCCGGCCAGGAAGAAGCCGAGGATGGCGCCCGGGAGCGGCTTCAGGCGCGCCAGGCCGGCCAGGGCGATCAGCAGCAGGGGGACGATCACGTGGATCTTGAACTCCATGTTGGCCGGGTCCCACCAGCTGAAGAACGCCAGGTACAGCAGCGGCCAGGCCAGCAACGCCCGGGGGCGCGGCCTTGCCGCTGCCGGGGCGAACAGGCCGGGCAGCAGCAGCGCCGCGGCCGCGGCGGTTATGGCCCAGGAGGGCGCGCCGGTGCCGGAGACCAGCGCCGTCTTCACCGAGAGCAGCGAGGCGAGCAGCGTGGCCCGGGAGAGCGGCTGGGAGAAGGCGACGCGGTAGCCGGCGTAGCGGTCGGCGCCGAACAGGGTGTCGCGGAAGACGCGCAGCAGGGGCGCCCCGCCCAGGAGCCAGTAGGCGCCGTACATGAGCAGCAGGCCGGCGGCGCAGGAGCAGGCGAACAGGACGACTCGGCGCCAGGGGGTCCGGCGAAAGGCCAGGATGGCCAGCGCCGCCAGGATCGCCAGGGCGTTGGTCAGGTGAAAACCGGCGGCGGCAACGAAGCAGGCCGCGGCAGCGGCCAGCGCCGGAGGCCGGTCCCCCTCCCTGGACAGCAGGAGCATGCCGGCCATGGCGAAAAAGAGGCCGGGGATGTGCATCTCGGCGTCGACCGAGAAGAGCCAGAAGGCGAATGAGAAGGCGATGACGGCCATGCCGGCCAGGCGCCGCCACAGGTCCAATCCCAGGCGGCGCAGGAAGCGGCCGGCGAGCGCCACGGTGGCAACGCCGAACAGCAGCGAGATCATCTGCAGGTGGAAGAACTCGAGGACCCGGTAGCCGGCGAGTGCCTGGAGGCCGCGGTAAAGCCAGTAGGCGAGGGGAACGTACAGGAGGTGATGGACCTGGCCCAGGGAGAGCCATTCGCCGGTGAGCAGCGCCCGGCGCAGCATATGACTGAAGACGGTGCCGTCGAAGCTGTAGCTCACCGGCAGGAAAATGAAATACACAAGGGAAACGGCGGCGATCGCCGCGGTCATGAGCAAGCCCCGGCGGCCGCGCGCTCCTGCTTTTTCCATGGCCACACTGTAGCGGGAGCGGCGGCAAATTGCAAGCCGGTCCAGCGGGCGCCCCCTTGCTTATTCCCGGACGCTCTGGTATCTGTTGTAAGCACGAGGATTGCGAATCGAAATGAAGCCGAGAATTCTCGGACGGCAACAAGACGGCGGAGGCAGGGGGCGCGGCCTAGGCAATGCGCTGATCTGGATAGCGCCCCTGACCGGCCTGGTACTGGCGCTCGCCCTGATCCCCTATCAGGTGGATGACGCATATATCTCCTACCGGTATGCGCATAACGTCGCCGGCGGCGGCGGATTGGCATTCAATCCGGGTGGAGCGGCGGTCGAAGGATTCAGCAGCCCGCTGTGGCTCATGCTGCTCAGCGCCTGGGCCATCGTCGTCCCGATGCCCGTTTTGCCCTTTATCGGCACGGCCCTCGGCCTGCTGGCATTTCTCGGCCTGCTGCTTGTCGTGCTGCGCGCCTGCCGTTCCGAGCCTGCGCCGGCGCGCGGCCTTGCCGTTCTGCTGCTCGCCGTCTGGCCCGGGGCGGTCTTTTATGCAGCGACCGGCATGGAGACGCTGCTGTTCGTGCTTTGCGTCACAGCATTTCACCTGGCGGCCCTGGAAATGGTTCCCGAACGGGCCGGCCTGGCGGCCGCGTTCCTCTCCTTCTGGATCAGACCGGAAGCGCTCTGGCTTCCCGTTGCGCTCTTACTCTCCGTTATCCCCCTGGGCGGCTGGCGGAGCCTGTTTTCGCGGCGGACGCTGCGGCTGATCGCCGCGCTGCTTGCCGGCGGAGCGCTGCTGGCAGCGCTGCGCTGGCTGCTGTTCGCCGAGCTCCTGCCCAACACCTTCTACGCCAAGCTGCCCGATCCGGGCGCGGGGCTTCGCTACGTTGCCGGATTCGCGTCGGGAGCTCCCGGCGTTCTCCTCCTTCTGCTGGCGTTCTTGGGCGCATGGTTCGGAGGGCTTCGGCACCGTTCACTCGCCTTGGCCGGATTGGCGTGGATGATCGCTCCCGCCCTGGAAGGGGGGGACTGGATGCCGCATTATCGCTTCCTGATCCCTGCCGTCGTTCTGTTGACGCTGGCGGCGCTGGGCGCCGCCCGCGTCCCGCGGAAGCCTGTGCGCTGGGTCGCGGCGTGCCTGGTCCTGGTCGCAGCGGGCGTGCTGGTCCGACAGGACCGGTCGATGGCGCGTCAAGTCCAGCACAGCTATGACACCCAGTTCGCGCGCGAGCTGGCGATCGCCCGCTGGGCGAGGGAGCATGAGGTCGGCTCGCTGGCCAGCGTGGACATCGGCGCCATGGGATATTATTCGCAGGCCATGATCGTCGACGTGGTCGGACTGACCGACCGCCGGGTTTCTCGCTCGGCCGGCGGCCACCTGGACAAGCGCTTCGACCTGGATTACATCTTCGCGGAGCGCCGGCCCGAAGCCGTCATCCTGCGCTCCAGCATCCGCCCCGTCATCGAGAATGGGCAGCTGCTGCGCTGCCGCCCCGGGTCGCTGATCGAAATCCGGATCTTGCTCGACCCCCGCCTGCAGCGGGATTACCGCCTGGCGATGAGCATGGAAGTGGCGAACGAGCCGCGGCAGTCCAAGCTGCTGTTCCTGCGCCGTGACCATCCGTCGGCAAGGAACCTGGCCGGCGTTTCGCGGATGATGTTCGGCTCTCCGTGACGCTCAGCCCAAGTCCACGTACGCCCGCTCCAAGGCGTTTTTAAAGGCGGCCGGCGAGTAGCGGTCGAGGAGCCTGAGGCCGCGAGCGAGCAAGTCTTTCCTGCTGTCGCTGCTGCGGAGCAGCCCGGTGATCTTTTCCGCCCATTCGCCCGCATCGAGCGGATCCTCCACGAAGACGGCCGCATCGGCGAGAACCTCGGGCAGGGCGCCGGCCCGCGAGACGACCGGCGCCGCCCCGCAGCGCAGCGCCTCCAGCGGGGGGGAAGCCAAACCCCTCGTTCAGGCTGGGAAAGGCGAAGGCGGCGGCATGGCCGTAGAGCCAGGCCAGCTGGCCGTCGGGGACGTGGCCGAGGAACATGACGCGTTGCCGGGCCGCCGCTGCCAGCGGCGTCAGCAGCTGCGTCTGCCTGGCCGCGGCGATGGGCCGGCGATGAGCAGCGGCACGTCGAGCCCCGCGACCGCCCGCAGCAGGGTCTCGAGGTTCTTCGTGCCGTCGGCGCCGCCGGCGTACAGAAGGTATGCGGCGGGCAGCGGCGTTTCCGGCTTCCTGGCGCGCTCCGGGGCGAGGCGGTCGTCGAGCATCGGGTACACGACCCTCATTCGCGCGGGTTCGATGCCGGCGAGCTCCTCCAGGTCGGCCGCCGTGCTTGCCGAGATGGGCAGGACGAGATCGGCGCGGCGCGCCGACAGGGCGATGCGCCGCGCGACCCGGCGCTGGCGCCAGGGGAAATGGCCGGATAACTTGAGTTGCGTTAGATCGTGAATTGTGAGCAAGAAACGGGTGCCCTGAGTCCGTCGCGGGAGGGCGAAGGCGGTGGAATGGTAGACGCCTGCGCCGCAGCGGCGGAACATCGGCGGCAGGTAGAGCGAGTCGCTCAGGGTGATCAGCCGCCGCGGCGAACCGCTGAGCAGCGTTTCGCCGGCGCCGCCGGGAACGTCGTCGCCGCGGAAGAAGAGGAACGCGCAGCGGTCGTCGCCGGCGAACGCGCGCACGACATGGCCCACGTAGCGGCCGATGCCGCGGAAACGCGAGGGAGTCTGCAGGGGCCGGCCGTCGATCAGGACCCTCATGAGGCTTCCCGGATCGCGGCCAGGCACTCGCCGGCGGCGCGGCGCCACGAGAAGTAGCTTCTCCTCTCCCGCCAGAGGCCCAGTAGGCGCTCCCTCGTTCCGGCCTCGTCGCGGAAGAAGCCCCCGATGGCCTCGGCGAGGGAGACGGGATCGGCGCGGTCGACGAACAGGGCCAGGTCATGGTACAGCTCGGACAGCGAGCTCCCGCGCAGGAGCAGGGAGGGCGTGCCGCACTGCAGCGCCTCCATGGGCGGCAGGCCGAACCCCTCGTATTCCGACGGGTACAGGAAGAGGGAGAGGGACGAATAGAACGCGTTCAGCTCGTCCTCGGCGAGGCGCTCGCGCCATATCAGGCCGGGCGCGTCGCCGGCGAGCCGCCCGGGCGGGACGGCATGGTTCTCCCCCACCAGCATCAGGGCGGCGTCGGGATGGCAGCGGCGCACGATCTCCATGGCGGCGATCAGGTCCGGCACGTGGCGGCGCCGGAAGAAGCTTCCCAGGAAGCCGACAATGCGCCTGCCGGCGAGGCCGTGGCGGGCCTTGAACGCCCCAGCCTCCCCGGGGCCGCAGCGGCGGAAGCCGTCCTCGATGCCCAGGTGAATGCAGCGTATCTTCCCGCCGGGGAGCCCCATGCGTTCGATCAGCTCCCGGCGGGTGAACTCGGAGTCGGCGAACACGACCCGTGCCGTCCGGCAACCGCGGCCGCTGGCGACGCGGCGATAGAGGCGGTTGAGCGCCGGGTATTCGCCGGGCAGGGCCAGCCAGGAAACGTCGTGGACGGTGAGCAGCGAAGGCGTTCCCAGCCGGAAGGGCAGGCTGTAGTTGGGAGACCAGAACAGGTCGAAGCCGCCGCGCTTCACCGCCGGGCGCAG
>DAHVOV010000141.1 GCA_027318645.1 Candidatus Aminicenantota bacterium | reverse complement strand
GTGCGGCCGGTGCGCGGGTCGCTCAGGTGCGGGAACTCGCGCAGCGTCTCGACGACCTCGCCGGCGCGCTCGCCGCAGGCGGCGATGATGACGATGTCGATGTCGGCGTTGCGGCTGGTGGCCTGCTGCAGCACGGTCTTGCCGGCGCCGAACGGCCCGGGGATGCAGTAGGTGCCGCCGCGGGCCACGGGGATGAAGGTGTCGATGAGGCGGATCTTGGTGACCAGCGGCTCCTGCGGCCGCAGCCGCTCGCGGTAGCAGGTGACCGGCCGCTTGACCGGCCAGTGGAAGCTCATGCTCACCGGCAGCCGGCGGCCCGACTCGTCCTCGAGCTCGGCGATCTCGTCGTTGACGGTGTAGTCGCCGGCGGCGGCGACGCGCGTCACCTTCCAGGCGCCGGCCAGGTGGAAGGGCGCCATGACGCGGTGGCGGAAGATGCCCTCGGGCACGCTGCCCAGCTCGTCGCCGGCGCCGACCGCGTCGCCGGCGGCGACCGCCGGCGTGAAGGGCCACTTTTTCGCCTCGTCCAGCGGGTTGAGGTAGACGCCGCGCTCGAGGAAGAAGCCGCAGCGGGCGGCCAGCTCGGGCAGCGGGTTCTGCAGGCCGTCGTAGACCTGGCCGAGCAGGCCGGGCCCCAGGCGTGCCGAGAGCGGCTCGCCGCTGAACTCGACCTCGTCGCCGACGCCGATGCCGCGCGACATCTCGAAGACCTGCATCTCGGCCCGGCTGCCGCGGATGCGGATGACCTCCGACTTCAGCCGCTTGCCGGCCAGGAGCACGTAGGCCACCTCGTTCATCGAGACGTCGCCGGCGGCCTCGACGGTCACCATGTTGCCGTTGACTCCCACGACCTTCCCTTTCGTCATGGCTTCACTCCGTTTGCGTTCCCTGGGCGGACGGGCGGATGCGGGCGTACTCGCGTTCGAAGGCCCCGCCCGCGGCGGCGGCGCGGAACGCCTCCCGGCGCTCCAGCAGCAGCAGCTTCAGGCGGTAGGCGACCAGCCGGCCCACGCCGAAGCCGCCGCCGGCCTCCAGCTCGTCGAGGCGCGACCAGCGGCGGCGGTCCAGCGCCGTCTCCACGGCCAGCGGCGAGCCGGCCGCCAGCGCCTCCTTGACGACGGCGGCCAGGCCGGCGACGAAGGGGGCCGGCCGCAGCCAGGGCTGGGGGTCGATCCCCAGGCGCTGGGCGCGCTGCACGGCCAGCTCGTCGCGCAGGGCCGTCTCCCAGGCGGCGTAGCCGCGCCAGGGTGCCGGATCGCCCGCCTGGGCGGCGAGTGAGCCGAAGGAGACGCGCTCGAGCAGCTCGTGGACCTCGGGCGCCTGCTCCTGGCACATGCCCAGGAAGGCCCGGCTGGAGAGCGGCGGCGGGCCGTCGAAGGCGAGCATGGGCAGCGATGCCGCCAGGTAATAGTACTGGGCCAAGTTACGATCCCTGCTTCAGGGCGTCGGTTACGATCCCGGCCATGACCGGGTTGAGGAACACGGCGAGGTTCTCGGCGACGCTGGCGGCCGAGAAGTCGTAGTAGGCCCGGCCGTCCTTCTCCGCCACGCGGAAGCCGTCGGCCACATCGGGGGCAGCCTTGACCTCGACGCCGGCAACGAGGCGCGCCGCCAGCGCCTGGCGCAGCGCCTTGGCCATGGTCGCGAAGCGCTCCGGGGGCAGCACGATCTCGACTTCCCCGCGGCGCTCGGGGCTCCAGCCGGAGATCATGGCGGCGACGGCGGCGGCGATCTCCTGGTCGTGGAGGGCGGCGCGCGCCTTTTCCTTCAGCACGGCGGCGAACAGCGCCTCGAGCTGCTGGCGGAC
>DAHVOV010000138.1 GCA_027318645.1 Candidatus Aminicenantota bacterium | reverse complement strand
TCAGGCCGCCGTCGCGGCGCAGGAAGGCGGCGCCGGTCGAATCGTAGCCGCGGTACTCCAGCTTGCGCAGCAGGAAGGAGCCGACCGCGCCCAGCCGCTCGCTGTCCCGGCCGTAGACGATGCCGACGACGCCGCACACGGCGGCGCTCCCTAGGCGGGGCGGCCGGCCGGTGCCGGCGCGGCGGCTACCATTTCTTGCGCTTCCAGTAGAACAGGAAGCCCATCGCCGAGAGCATCGCCAGGCCCAGCACGCCCCAGAAGGAGAAGGGGTGGTTGTGGACCAGCGGCAGGCTGACGTTCATGGAGAAGATGCTCACCACCAGCGTCGGCATCATGATGGCGATGGTGATGATGTTCAGCGTCTTCATCAGCACGTTGATGTTGTTGCTGACGATGGAGGCGCGGGCGTCCATCAGGCTGGAGAGGATGTTGGAGTAGATCTCGGCCTGCTTGTAGCACTGGTTGTTCTCGATGTGGATGTCGTCGAGGAACTCCTGGGTGTCGCCGTCGATGCCGATGCGCGCGGCGTTGTTGCGGATCTTCTCGATGACCATGGTGTTGGAGTTGATGGCGTTGAGGTAGTAGACCAGGCTCTTCTCCAGGATGAACAGGTTGAGCAGGTACTTGTTCTCCATGGAGGCGTTGATCTTCTGCTCCAGGGAGTCGGACAGCATGTTGATGATCTTCAGGTGCTCGATGAAGTGGAAGATCGAGCGGTAGATCAGCGACAGCAGCACCTTGGGCAGCGACAGGCCGCGCACGAAGGGCTTGCCCTCGAACAGCGGGATGTCCTCGGCCAGCAGCACCACCAGCTTGTCCTTGAACAGGAAGAGGCCGAGCGAGGAGACGCGGAACAGGAAGTTGTCGCAGGCGGCGTAGTTCTTGGGGCGCTTGAAGATGACGGCGACGTGCTCGGGCTCGAACTCCAGGCGCGAGAGCTCGTCGGGGTCGAGGGAGGAGTTGAGGGTGTGCTCGTCGAGCTTCAGCTCCTCGATCAGGTATTTCTTCTCGGCGTCGCTGGGATTGACGTAGACCAGGACCGGGCTCTGCTCGTTCTGGCTTTCCACGATCTTGCCGCCGGCCAGCTCGTACCTTCTCACCATGCCGCCACCTCCCATGCCCGGAGAACGACACGCCACGACTTCCGCTGCAAAGGGAACGAATCCTCGCAAGGGGCCATTATACCAGCATCATCGCCCGCTGTCGAGGCAAAAAAAAAGGGCGGCGTCGCCGCCGCCCCGGGTCCCTGCCGATCGGGACAGCCTATTTCTTCTCTTCGGTCTTCTCCTCGGCTTTCTTCATCGGGCACTCGGCCTTGGCCTTCATGCACTCATGGCCGGCCTTGACCTCCTTGCCCTTCGTGCACTCGTGCTCCTTGGCGTCCTTGGCGCACTCATGCTTCGCGGCCATGGCCGCAGCGCCCGTCATGCAGCCGTGCATGCCGCCCATCATGCCGCCGGTCAGGCAGCCGCCCATCTCGCCGAGCTTGGCCTTCTGCTCGTCGGTCAGCAGCGCCCGCACGGCCAGGTGATGGGCCAGGCACTTCTTCTGCATCCCCGCGCGGAAAGCGGCCAGCTCGTCGATCTTGGCCTCGGCCTTCTTGAGGTCGACCGGGTCCTTCAGCAGCGCCTTCATCTCGCCGGCCAGCTTCTCCATGGCGGCCTTGGCGTCGGCCATCATCTTCTGCTGCTCGGCGTGCATCTTCTCCAGCTTGGCCTTCTGCTCGGCGCTGAGGTTGGGCAGCTTCTGGAGCATCATGCAGCCCTGCTCCATGGCGCAGCCCTTGGCTTCGTCCTTTTTCGGGCAGCCGGGCTTGCCGCACTCGGGGGCGGCCGCCAGCGGGGCGGCGACGACGGCCGCGAAGAAGGCCAGGGCCATAATGGTCACGATCTGCTTACGCTTCATGGGAAATACCTCCTTGTTGTATTGTCCATGTCGTTTCAATCTCTCTGTTCCTGCTTGCCGGGGGCGCAGGCCGGGCGTTCGCCGCCGGCGGCCGCCGCGGAAGGGCAGCGGGAGCCGGCCAGCGAAGCGGGGCAGAGACCGCGCTCCAGGCAGCCCTCGTACTTGCGCAGCTGCTCCGGCGAGAGGGCGCCGCGCACCTTCAGCGAGTGGCGGGCGAAGACCTTCTCGATCGCCGCCTGCAGGCGGGCGATCTCGTCGATGACGGCATCGAAGCGGGCCGGGTCGGCGGGCGCGCCCTTCAGCAGGGCGAACAGCTCGAGACGCTTGCCGGCCAGCCGCTCCTGCAGGGGCCGGATCCCGGCCAGCACCTCGCGGTGCCAGTCGTCCAGCTGCCGCGCCTGCGCCGCATCCAGCCCCAGGTGATGGCGCATGGGCCCGGCGTGCCAGCCCGGCGACGGGGCGCCGGCGGCGCCGGCATGGCGCGCACCCAGGGCCCAGTGCAGCAGCAGGCCGGCGTTCAGCCCAACGGACACCACCAGCAGCAGGGGCAGCAGCCAGCGCCTCATCGGGGCTCCTCCCGCAGCAGTCCCTCGTGCACGGCGCCGAGCGAGCCGTCCGGCAGGTCGGCGAAGGCGTCGAGGTTCAGCGCCTGGTCGAAGGCCGCCGCCACCGTCGCCGGAGCCGGACGGTCCAGCCGCCCGCCGATGGCGTATCCCAGCAGCGCCGAGACGGCCAGGGCCAGCACCGCGGCCGCGCGCAGCAGGGCCGGCCGCAGGAGCGTCAGCGGCGGCAGCGCCCGTCCGCGCCGGCGCGACCCGGCAGCGGCGACGCGCGCCATCACCGCCGCTTGGAAGCCGGTACCCGGGGCCGGCGCCTCGAGGCGGCGCAGCCGGCCGCGCAGTCCGGCCTGCTCCTGCTGCCATTCCCGGCAGGAGGGGCAGCGGTCGAGGTGCGCCTGGAGGCGCGCCATGGCGGCCGGCTTCAGTCGGCCGTCCTGGGCCAGGCAAACGGATCGCATCGCGTGCTTGCAGCGCATGTCAGTTCCTCCCCATTGGACAGGATCCCGGCGCAAAACTTGCGCTCATATCTCCCCCTTTTCGCGAAAGGGGCGCAGGGCGGCGGCCAGCCCGCGCCGGGCGCGGAACAGGAGCGACTCGACCGAGGAGAGCGAGGTGCCCATGGCGGCGGCGATCTCCTCGTAGGACTTGTCCTCGAAGCTGGCCAGGACCAGGGCCAGGCGCTGCCGCGCCGGCAGGGAGGCCAGGGCTTCGCGCAGCCGCGCCTCGCGCTCGGAGGCGGCCAGCTCCACGCCGGCGGCCGGCTGTTCCGACTCCAGGCCATCGGGCAGGGGCAGCGGCTCGGGCCGCGCCCGGCGCCCAGCCCTGAAGTTCAGGCAGGCGTTGACCGCCAGGCGATAGAGCCAGGTGGCGAAGGCGGCCTCGCCGCGGAAGGAGCGGGCATGGCGCCAGGCGCGCAGGAAGATCTCCTGCGCCAGCTCCTCGGCGTCCTGCCCCTGGCGGGCGTAGCGAAAGGCCAGCTGCCGCACCCAGCCCTGGTGCCGCCGAACCAGCTCGGAGAACGCCCGCCCGTCGCCCTGGGCCGCCCGGGCAATGAGCTCGCGGTCGTCGTCGACGCCGCTCAAGGCCTGGCCTCGGGCGCGCGTTCGCGGAAACGGGATTTTTTCGGCGTGGACGCCATATTCATTGGACCGCGCCGGGCGGAAAACCTTGCGCCCCGCCGTCGGCGGCCGCCTCCGGCCCTGAGTGTACCCGGAACGCGGCCGCCAGTCAAAATGTTAATCCAAATGCAGATCTGTCCAAAATAACTTTCGGAAGCGGGTAGGACTGAAGCACCAAGTTCCAAGCACCAAATTCCAAATAAGCACCAAGCACCAATGTCCAAATGACCAAAACGAAAAGAACAAGCACAACGTTATGCGTTATACGTTATGCGAAGGAAAAAAGACAGCTCTTTCCTATAACACATAACGTGGTTCTAGGAGGTCGTTCACGCATAACGTTCTTTGTTTGGGTCATTGGAATTTGGAACTTGGAATTTGTTTGAGATTTGGTGCTTGGTGGTGAAAACTGATGTTGCACATGTCGTTTGCGCAAACGGGGAATGTAAGTTATGTGGTTTGCTCTTTTTATGAACAAGAATACGAAATCTGTGAAAACAACGGTAAAACG
>DAHVOV010000135.1 GCA_027318645.1 Candidatus Aminicenantota bacterium | reverse complement strand
ACCTCTTCTGCGACGGGCTGGGCGCCTGCATCGGCACCTGCCCCCTCGGCGCCATCCGCGTCGAGGAGCGCGAGGCGGAGCCGTACGACGAGCGCCGGGTGCTGGCGAACATCATCCCCCAGGGGGCCAGCGTCGTCCGCGCCCACCTGGAGCACCTGGCCGCCCACGGCGAGACGGGCTACCTGGAGCAGGCGCGGCGCTTCCTGCGCGAGCAGGGGGTCCCCGAGCCCGCGGCGGCGCGCGAGCCGTCCCCGGCGCCGCATGGCTGTCCGGGCGCGCGGGAACTGGACCGCCGCGACGGCGGGTCCCAGGCGCCGTCGGCGTGCACCGCGGGCGGCGGCCCGCGGGCGCAGGCGCCGTCGGAACTGCGCACCTGGCCGGTGCAGCTGCACCTGCTCAACCCGGACTCCGCCATGTTCGACGGCGCCGACCTGCTGATCGCCGCCGACTGCGTCCCCTTCGCCCACGCCTCCTTCCATGCGGACTTCGTCCGCGGCCGGGTGCCGGTCATCTTCTGCCCCAAGCTCGACCACGCCGCGGAGGCCTACCTGGAGAAGCTGACCGCCATCCTCGGCCGGCACGACGTGCGCTCGCTGACCGTGGTGCACATGGAGGTGCCCTGCTGCTCGGGGACGACGGCGCTGGCCCGCCAGGCACTGGCCCGCTCCGGCAAGGCCATCCCGTTCCGCGACGTCACGATCTCGATTCAAGGCCACGTGCTTCTGGAGAAATAAACGGAGGATCAACTCATGAACATGTTCTGCTACCAGTGCGAACAGACCAGCAACGCCGCCGCCTGCACCCGCACCGGCGTCTGCGGCAAGGGACCCGAGGTCTCGCTGCTGCAGGACCTGCTGCTCTACCAGCTGAAGGGCATCGGCTGGCTGGGCCAGCGCCTGCGCGGGCTTGGCTTCGCCGACGCCGATGCCGACCGCTTCGTCATCGAGGCGCTGTTCAGCACCGTGACCAACGTGGATTTCGACCCCCAGCGTTTGAAGGCGCTGATCGACCGCGCCGGCCAGGTCAAGGCGGCGCTGAAGCGGTCGTTCCAGGAGCGCCATGCCGGCCGCCACGGCCGGCCGTTCGCCGGGCCCTTCCCCGAGGCGGTGGAGTTCATCCCCGCCGGAACGCTGGAGGGGTTGCTGTCGCAGGGCGCCGTGGCCGGCATCATGGCCAACCCGGGGCTGAACCCCGACATCCGCAGCCTGCGCGAGCTGCTGGCCTACGGGCTGAAGGGCATGGCCGCCTACGCCGACCACGCCGCCATCCTAGGCGAGCGCGACGAGGCGGTCGACGCCTTCTTCCACAAGGCGCTGGCGGCCGGAATCGACGACGCGCTGGACCTGAACGCCCTGTTCGAGCTGAACATGGAGCTGGGGCGCGTCAACCTGCGCTGCATGGAACTCCTCGACCGCGCCCACACCGGCCGCTTCGGCCATCCCCGGCCCACGCCGGTGTCGCTGGGCGTGCGCCGGGGCCCGGCCATCCTGGTCTCGGGCCACGACCTGCTCGACCTCCACGAGCTGCTGCGCCAGACCGAGGGTCTCGGCGTCAGCGTCTACACCCACGGCGAGATGATCCCCGCTCACGGCTATCCCGGGCTGAAGAAGTTCGCCCACCTGGCGGGCAACTACGGCGGCGCCTGGCAGGACCAGCAGAAGGAGTTCGAGCGCTTCCCCGGCCCCATCCTGATGACCACCAACTGCATCCAGAAGCCGCGGCCCTCCTACATGGACCGCATCTACACCACCGGCCTGGTCGCCTGGCCCGGCGTGGTCCACCTCCCCGACCGCGGCGACTTCTCGAAGCTGATCGCCAAGGCCATCGAGATGAAGGGCTTCGCCGCCGACGAGCCGGGCAAGACCATCACCGTGGGCTTCGGCCACGAGGCCGTGCTGGGCGCGGCCGAGCAGGTGAAGGCGGCCGTGCAGGCGGGCACGATCCGCCACTTCTTCCTCATCGGCGGTTGCGACGGCGCCAAGAGCGGCCGCAACTACTACACCGAGTTCGCCGAGAAGGTCCCCTCCGACTGCCTGATCCTCACCCTGGCCTGCGGCAAGTACCGCTTCAACAAGCTCGATTTCGGCTCCGTCGCCGGCCTGCCGCGGCTGATGGACGTCGGCCAGTGCAACGACGCCTACTCGGCCATCCAGGTGGCGCTGGCCCTGAGCAAGGCCTTCGGCGTGGGGGTGAACGAGCTGCCGCTGTCGCTGATCCTCTCCTGGTACGAGCAGAAGGCGGTGGTCGTGCTGCTCACCCTGCTGGCGCTGGGCCTGCGCCACATCCGCCTGGGCCCCACGCTGCCGGCGTTCCTCACCGCCAACGTGCTGAAGGTCCTGGTGGACAGGTTCGCCGTCACGCCCATCGGCAGCGCGGACGAGGACATCCGCCTCTGCCTGCAGGGCGAAAAATAACAGGAGGCAACGCATGCCCGACGTCATGAACATCCAGGAGCTGGTGGCCTACCAAAAAGGGGCCATCGTGAGCAAGACCCTGGTTGAGAAGGAAGCCGGAACGGTCACCTTGTTCGCCTTCGACCAGGGCCAGGCCCTGAGCGAGCACACGGCGCCGTTCGACGCCCTGGTGCAGGTGACCGACGGCCGGGCCGAGATCCGCATCGCCGGCGAGCCCTTCCAGGTCGGTGAAGGCGAATTGCTGGTCATGCCGGCCCACAAATCCCACGCCCTCAAGGCGCTGACGCCGTTCAAAATGATGCTGACCATGATCCGCGCCGCGGACGTCAAGAAGAAATGAGCGACAAGGCGAACGACCTCAGGAGGACAC
>DAHVOV010000132.1 GCA_027318645.1 Candidatus Aminicenantota bacterium | reverse complement strand
GTCCTTCAGCGCCGAGAACGACATGCTGATGCTGGCGGCGCGGCTGCTCGGCGCCGGCAAGAGCTCGCGCCTCTTCAGGCGCCTGGTCTACGACGACCAGACCGCCACCGACGTCGCCGCCTACGTCGACAGCCGCGAGATCGCCGGCCTTTTCACCATCCAGGCCGACGTGCGCCCGGGCGCCGACGCCGCCGCGGTGGAGAAGGCCATTGACGAGGAGCTGAAGCGCTTCCTGGCCGAGGGGCCGACGGAGCGCGAGCTGGAAAAGGGGCGCCGCCAGTACCTGGCCTCCTTCGTGCGCGGCTCCGAGCGCATCGGCGGCTTCGGCGGCAAGTCGGACATCCTGGCCCGCAGCCAGGTCTTCGGAGGCAGCCCCGATGCCTATCGCCGGGTCCTGGACAATGTCGCCGCCGCCACCCCGGCGCGGCTGCGCGAGACGGCGGCGAAATGGCTGGCTGACGGCGCCTACGTGCTGGAGATCCGCCCCTATGCCGAGCGGCAGGCCGCCAGGGAGTCGGCGGACCGCAGCCGCCTGCCCGAGCCGGGGCCGGCGCCGGAGGTGCGCTTCCCCGAATTCCAGCGCTTCACCCTGGCCAACGGCCTGCGGGTCATCCTGGCCGAGCGCCATGCCGTGCCCATGGTGCGGCTGGACCTGGTCCTCGACGCCGGCTATGCCACCGACCAGGGGGGCATCCCCGGCACCGCCGAGCTGGCCATGGCCCTGCTCGACGAGGGGACGGCCCGGCGCTCCGCCCTGCAGATCAGCGAGGAGCTGGCCCTGCTGGGCGCCAGCCTGGGCACCAGCTCCGACCTCGACGCCTCGTACGTCTCGCTGTCGACGCTGCGGGACAAGCTGGACGCGGCGCTCGACATCTATGCCGACGTCATCCTCAACCCGAGCTTCCCCGAGGCCGATTTCCAGCGGCTGCTCAAGCTGCAGCTGGCCCAGATCCAGCAGGAGAAGAGCTCGCCGTTCACCATGGCCCTGCGCGTCGTTCCCGGCCTGCTCTACGGCCCGGGGCACGCCTACAGCAACCCGCTCACCGGCTCCGGCTACGAGGACTCCCTGACGAGGCTGACCCGCGCCGACATGGCGGCGTTCCACCGCACCTGGTTCAAGCCCGGCCACGCCACGCTGGTCGTGGTCGGCGACACCAGCGCCGCCGAGATGCGGCCCAAGCTGGAGAAGCTGTTCCAGGCCTGGCCGGCAGGCGACATCCCGGCGAAGAACATCGCCGCCGTCGCCCCGCGGCCGCGGCCGGCCGTCTATCTCATCGACAAGCCCGGCTCGCCCCAGTCGGTGGTCATCGCCGGGCAGCTGGCCCCCTCGGCCGCCGACCCCGACCGCATCGCCCTGGAGACCGTGAACTTCATCCTCGGCGGCGACTTCGTCTCGCGCCTCAACATGAACATCCGCGAGGAGAAGCATTGGAGCTACGGGGCCGGCTCGTTCCTGGGCGGCGCCCGCGGCCAGCAGCCGTTCATCGCCTACGCCCCGGTGCAGGCCGACAAGACCCGGGAGACCATCGAGGAGATCCGCAAGGAGCTGACCGGCATCCTGGGCGCCAAGCCCATCACCCGCGACGAGTTCGAGAACGCCAAGAAGAGCCAGACCCTGCAGCTGCCCGGGCAGTGGGAGACCATGGCCGCGGTGGAGGG
>DAHVOV010000111.1 GCA_027318645.1 Candidatus Aminicenantota bacterium | reverse complement strand
ACCACTTTACCTCTTTCCCACTGCTTTTCACTTTTTTCTGAGCTATAATCCTGGCCGACAGCAGGAGGTGCGGGATGATCCAGGAAATAAGGGCAGCGGAGCTGGACTGCGAGCGGTTCATCGCCGAGCAGACGCGCGGGATCCGGGAGGCGGTGGGAAACGGGACGGCGATCAACGCCCTGTCGGGAGGGGTCGATTCCTCGACCGTCACGATGCTCGGCCATCGCGCCCTGGGCAAGAAGCTGCGCACGGTGTTCATCGAGAACGGCCTGATGCGCCAGGGCGAGGCGGAGCGGGTGTCGTCCCTGTTCCGCTCCCTCGGCGTCGCGGTCGAGGTGGTCGACGCCCGCGACGAGTTCTTCGCGGCGCTCGCCGGCGTCCATGATCCCGAGCAGAAGCGCGAGGCCATCACCCAGGCCTTCTACAAGAAGGTGTTCGGCCGCATCGTCCGCGAGAGTGGCGCCCGCCATCTCCTCCAGGGCACCATCCTGACCGACGTCGACGAGACGGTCGCCGGCATCAAGCGCCAGCACAATGTCTTCGCCCAGCTGGGCATCGACCCGCAGGCAGCCTTCGGCTACTCCATCATCGAGCCGCTGCTGCGCCTGCGCAAGGACGGGGTGCGCAAGCTCGGCCGCGCCCTCGGGCTGCCCGAGGAGCTGTTCGCCCGCATCCCCTTCCCGGGGCCGTCGCTGGCGGCGCGCGTCATCGGCGAGGCCACGCGCGAGCGGATCGAGACGGTGCGCCGGGCGACGGCCGTCGTCGAGGAGCTCCTGGCCGGGACCCCGGCCTTCCAGTACCTGGCCATCCTGCACGAGGACCGGGTGACCGGCATGCGTGACGGCCGGCGCCAGTTCGGCCAGCAGGTCGAGGTGCGCTGCTGGGACAGCGTCGACGCCCGCCAGGCGACGCCGACGCGGCTGCCCTTCGAGCTCCTGGAGCGGATCGCCGCCGCCATCCTGGAGCGCGTGCCGTGGGTGGTCTCGGTCACCTACAACATCGCCCCCAAGCCGCTGTCCACCATCGAGGCGGTCTGAGCGCCGGCCCTGCGGCCGGGCCGCCGTTATTGCGCCCTGCCCGCCGGAACGGCCGGGCGGGAGGCAAACCCGCGGGCGACGGCCACCGCGGCGCCCAGCAGCAGCGTCCAGTCGACGGCGACCCCGAGGCGGAAGACGCCGAAGGCGCCGTAGAACAACCCGGCGGCGCCGAGCACGAAAAAGGCGGACCGCGAGCCGAGGCCGTCGAGCATCAGGGCCAGGCCGATGACGATGGCCAGCGTCGGGCAGGGGATCAGCCCGACCGGCGTCGCGTACAGGTAGGGCAGGAACGATGGGGCGGCCACGAAATGGGGGTATGCCCAGCCGAAGGCGAAAAGGGCCAGCCCGGGGAAGAATGACGCCGCCGGGGCGACCCGCGCCGGCGCGCAGGGCCGCTTCAGGGCGGCCAGGAGAAACAGGGCGGCGACCAGCGCGAACACGACGCCGTTGAACGGGTTTCCCGCTGACCAGGCCAGGATGCTGACCGAGAGCAGCGGCGGGACCAGAAGAACCCCTCCCAGGCGTTGCGGCGGCCGCCAGCCGCAGAGGAGCACGACGGCGATCGCGCCGAAATAGACGTGCCAGGCGATCGCCAGCCACGGGTATCCCGCGGCGATCACGCCCAGCTGCGCCAGGACATCATCGACCGAAGGCATGGTTCCCTCTCCCCTAGCGCGGCCAGAGCCAGCCGAAGATCGCGGCGGTCAGCAGGGCGTAGAACAGGCCGTCGAGCATCGACAGGAACGTCGTCCGCCAGCGGCGCTGGTACCAGATGGACTGCTGCAGGAGCGCCAGCGAGTAGCCGGCGAAGGCGACGGCGCCGACCAGGCGGAAGACCGGCAGGAAGCCGGCGCCTACGGGCAGGGCCAGGCCGGCGGCCCAGGCGGCGAGCTTGGCGACGGCGACGGAATAAAGGAACCAGAGGGACAGGCTCAGCCCCATGGCGGTCGTGCGCCTGACGGCCACGGTCATGAAGAGCACCGGGCCTTTCTCCAGCTTGGCGGCGAACTCGGGGCTGCCGGCCTCTTTCATCGAGCCGGCGCAGGGAACGGCGTAGTCCCCGGGCGGGATGGCGAGCGGCCGCAGTGCGGCCATCACCTCGTCCTCATTCGCCAGCTTGCGCAGGTCGCCCTTATGGAAGGGCAGGACCATGTGAAGGAAGGAACTGGCGATGAAGACGGCGACGGCCGACAGCACGATCGGCAGCCAGAGCGAAAGCAGCGTTTCCATGGGCACCTCCTCGGTTCCGCCGCTTGCACGGCGGCCGGGAGGATTATAGCCCCTCCGGCCGCGAAAGAGAACGGCGGTGCGTCCTATCTCTTTTCGGCCGCGACCAGCATCTCGAAATCCTCGGTCGTCAGCCG
>DAHVOV010000098.1 GCA_027318645.1 Candidatus Aminicenantota bacterium | reverse complement strand
GGCATCGTCCAGAAGGCCGAGTACGTGTCCGAGGACGTGCTGGACGCCGATGTGCGCCCGGCCGACGTGCGCCGCGCCCGCCTCGCCTCGTCCTACCTGCGTGACGACCAGCCGCGGCTGGTGCTGCGCGAGCTGAGGAGGATCCTCCATGCTTAGGATCGACTGCGCCATGGTGGAAAAGATCCTGACGGCCTTCATCCGCGACAGCGTGGTGAAGAACGGCTTCCGCAACGCCATCCTGGGCGTCTCGGGCGGCCTCGACTCGGCAGTGGTGCTGGCGCTGTGCCGCAAGGCCCTGGGCGCCGGCCACGTCTCCGCCCTGCTCCTGCCCTACCGCGCCTCCGACCCCGAGAGCCTGCGCCACGGCAAGCTGGCCTGCAAGGCGTTCAAGGCGCCTTTCGAGGTCATCGACATCTCCCCCCAGGTCGACGCCTACTTCGACCGCTTCCCGGCGGAGAACCGGCTGCAGTTCGGCAACAAGTGCGCCCGCGAGCGCATGGCGGTGCTCTACGATTTCTCGGTGCGCAAGAAGGCCCTGGTGGCCGGCACGTCGAACAAGAGCGAGCTGCTCATCGGCTACTCCACCCAGTTCGGCGACTCGGCCGCCGCCTTCCAGCCCATCGGCGACCTGTACAAGACGCAGGTGTTCGAGCTGGCGCGCCACTTGGGCGTCCCCGACGAGATCGTGGCCAAGAAGCCCAGCGCCGACCTCTGGCCCGGCCAGACCGACGAGAAGGAGATCGGCGTCGCCTACAAGGACCTTGACGTCCTGCTGCACCTGCTGGTCGACATGCGCTGGGACGAGGGCGAGATCATCGAGCGCGGCTTCCCCCTGGCGCTCATCCGCCGCGTGCGCCGCATGATCGCCGGCTCGCAGTTCAAGCGCACCATGCCGCCGGTGGCCAAGCTGCACGCCCGCACCATCGGCATCGACTTCCGCTACCTTCGAGATTGGAACAAGTAGAAGATGGCGTACGGCGCACGGCGGACGGCGGACGGCAAAGACAAAGTCAAAAGGAAAAAGGTAAAAGGTAAAAGTCAGAAAACCGCGTTTACAAGTTTTTTAAAATTGCTCGTTTCCTTACTTTTACCTTTTACCTTTTACCTTTTACCTTTCAAGGGTTTTTAGTCGTGTCTTTGTATATAGTTCCCACTCCCATCGGCAACCTGGGCGACATCACCCGTCGCGCGGTCGAGGCGCTGGAGCGGGCCGACTTCATCATCGCCGAGGACAGTCGCTACACGCTCAAGCTGCTGAGCCACCTGGGCCTGCGCAAGCGCATCGTCAGCCACTACCGCCCCAAGGAGGAGGAGCAGGCCGAGCGGATCGTCGCCATGCTGGCCGCCGGCGAGGAGGGGGCGCTGGTCACCGATTCGGGCACGCCGGGGATCTCCGACCCCGGCTCCCTGCTGGTCCGCCGCGCCATCGCCGCCGGCATCGAGGTGGTCCCGCTCCCCGGCCCCACCGCCTTCGTGCCGGCGCTGGTGGCATCGGGCCTCGACGCCGGCCGCTTCCTGTTCATCGGCTTCCCGCCGCGGGTCGCGGGCGAGCGCCGGCGCTTCCTCGAGGAAGTGTCGGGGCTGCCCTACGCCCTGGTGTTCTACGAGTCGCCCCGCCGCCTGGCGGAGCTGCTCGACGACGCCGCCGCGGTCCTGGGCGACCGCGAGTTCGCCCTGGCCAAGGAGATCAGCAAGAAGCACGAGCGCTTCGTCCGCTCGCGCCTGGGCGAGTGGCGGGCCGCCTGCGCCGGCGAGGCGCTGCTCGGCGAGATGGTGCTGGTCGTGGCCGGCGCCCGGGGCGCGGCGCGCGGCGACGAAGCGCCGCAGCTGCGCGACCTGGAGGACCTCTTCGCCTTCTTCCAGAAGCGCTACGGCATGGGCCGCAACGCCCTGAAGAAGGTCCTGATGAAGCGCAGGGACCGGGGCGCATGAAGCCGGCCCTGCTGCTGCTCCTGGGCCTGTGCCTGGCCGCGCCGGCCTCCGGCGCCGCCGCGCCCCAGGAGCCCCCGCCCTCCAAGGCGGGGTTCATCGTGGCGCCGGTGGTCTACTACACGCCGGAGACGCGCATCGCCTGGGGCTTCGTCGGCATCCACTATTTCCGCCTCTTCACCCCGACCCGGCCCTCGCGCCTCTCCAGCTACCGCTTCAACGTCATCCGCACGCAGAACAAGCAGACCACGGCCCAGGTCGACTGGGAGCTGTATTTCGCCGGCGACGACTTCCTGCTCGACGGCACGGCCAAGTTCTCGTACTATCCCAACCGCCTCTACGGGACCGGCAACCGCACCCGCGAGGAGGACCGCGAGGACTACACCTCGCGCAACTGGCGCCTGCAGCTGGAGCCGCAGGTCCGCGTCGGCGAGAGCGTCTATGCCGGGGTGCACCTGGAGACCCAGTCCATCGACATCCGCAGCGTCGAGCCGGGCGGCATGCTGGAGAGCGGCGCCGTCCTCGGCGGCGCCGGCGGCTCCATCAACGGCCTGGGCCTGTTCGCCAAGTGGGACAGCCGCGACAACACCTTCTCCACCACCCGCGGGGCATACGGCGCCGTGTTCCTGAACCGCTACCTCCGCGCCCTGGGCGGCGACTACGCCTACACGCAGCTGTCGCTGGACGGCCGCCTCTATCGCCCCCTGGGCCGCAACACGGTCCTGGCCGCCCAGGCGGTGTTCAAGTCGGTGTGGGGCGGCTGCCCCTTCCAGGCGCTGCCGATGTTCGGCGGCCTCAACTTGCTGCGCGGCTATTACGACGGCCGCTACCGCGACCGGGCCATGCTGGCGCTGCAGGCCGAATGCCGCCTGAGCCTGAACCGGCGCGTCGGGCTGTGCGGCTTCGCCGGCGTCGCCCAGGTCCAGCAGCGGCTCGGCCTGCTGGAGCTGGACGGCTTCCACGCCGCCGCCGGCGCCGGCGTGCGCTACCGCTTCAACCCGCGCGAGAAGCTGGTCATCCGCCTCGACGCCGGCTTCGCCGGCCCCAAGCCCGCGTTCTATCTCACCTTCGCGGAAGCGTTTTAATAGACGAACAACAGTGACGAGTGACAAGTAACAAGTGACGAGGAAACGCAAAGGACGACCGATCGCCTTCCCCGCCTTTTAACTCGTCATTCAATAGTTATCAGACCGACTTATTGTCTTATTCTTCCCTTTTCACTTGTCACTCGTCACTTGTCACGAATGCTTTATTCTTCCCTGGTTACTCGTTACTCGTTGCTCGTCACTATAGGTCTTTCTAGAAACGGAAGACCAGGCCGGCGCGGAAGACGATCCCGGAAAAATCGACCTTTCCCTGCGACACGTGGCGCACGCCCGGACCGGTCGGCTTTTCGCCGACGCTCAGGTCCCACAGCCAGCGCCCGGCGGCGGCGTCGTAGTATTCGTAGAACCAGAGCGTGCCGCCCGTGACCACGCTCTCTTCCGGGTCGCTGCGCAGGCGCACGACCCGCTCGCCGGAAAAGCCGCGCAGCGGCGAGAAGCGCGCGAACAGGTCGATGAAGAAGCGGACGGTGCCGTCGAGGCTCACTTCCCCGTGGCCGCCAAGGGCGGCCCCCAGGCCCCGCGCGGTCGCATGCTCCCTGATCCTCGACTGCAGGAGCATGGGGGCGTGATATTGAAGCCCCGCCAGGCGGTCGGTGGTCATGGTGAAGCTGGCGAAGTGGTACAGCAGCGCGGCCTGCGAGCTGAAGGTGAATCCGCCCTTGCGGTACAGCAGGTAGCGGCCGCTGAGCTGCAGGGGAAACGTCTTCATCTTCACGTCCATCACGTACTCCGCCTGCGGGACGCCCTGGCGGGCGAACGTCACGTCGTTCCCCTGCCGGTGGCCATGGATCGCTCCCAGGCCGATCCCCAGCTCCAGCCGCTTCAGGACGCGGAAGCCGAGATCGGCGCTCCATTCGCTCCCGCCGTTCAGGCTCTCCAGCCCGTTCAGCACGCCGCCCGGATCGCGCCGGTAGAAACGGCTGTAATAATCGTTGATGTCGCCCGCGGCCATGTAGTTCGCGCCGCCGCCCAGCGAAACCGAGAACCGCTCCTGCCTCCACGCCTCTCCGGCCTCCGCATCCGCCACGGCCGCGGCGGCGCCGGGAAGCGCGGGAGCCGCCTGGAAGGACGCGCTCCGCTTCAGCTTGACGTGCAGGTTGACCGACTGCTCGGCGACAAGGTTGATGCCGGCGGCGACGTACGGGACATACCCGTCCGCGTCGAAGCTGACCTGGTAGGTCCCCGGTGCCAGCGCCAGGAAGCGGAAACTGCCGCCCTTGCCCTGGGTGATCACTTTCGTCTCGGCGTTGCTGCCGACGTGCACCGCCGTGACCGAGACGCCGGCCAGGTAGTTGCCGTCCTCGTCCTGGACATCGCCGAAGATCCGGGCGTTCATCGCCTGCCCGGCGGCGAGGGCGGCGAGCAGCAAGAGAGAGAAGGCCAGCGCCAATTTTTCGGCTGTACCCATGGCACCCCCATTTTGGTGTTTACTATTTTATGTGGGCTCCTGAGGCGGGATTCAACGGAACGGCCGGTTTATTTTGAAAATCAATCCAGGGATGTAGAGGAGAGCGCCCGGCGGGATGGTGCCGTCGTGCGCAAATACTAAAATGCAGGTCGAAAAAAATTCATAGGATTCCTTCGTTTTGTTGCAGCTACTTGTCACGCGTTACGGATGTTTTCTTTTGCCTGGTCACTCGTCACTTGTAACGGATGCTTTTTTCTTCCCTTGTTACTCGTCACTCGTCACTTGTCACGAATGCTTTATTCTTCCCTGGTTACTCGTCACTCGTCACTTGTAACGGATGCTTTTTTCTTCCCTTGTTACTCGTCACTCGTCACTTGTCACTGAGTTCATGTAAGTAAATGGCCAGCAGGACGCGGACTGTAAGCCGGATCCTGTCGCGAAGAATCATTTATCTAGCCCGGGCGTTACCGCCCGGGTCCAGCGGCTAACCCAGGGCATCGGCCGGGAAAGCCTCGAGCGCCCCTTGTTTAGCCTTGCTCCGGATGGGGTTTGTCTCAGTCCCGGAACGTCGCCGCCCGGGACGGTGAGCTCTTGCCTCACCTTTTCACCCTTGCTCCGCCGCCTTGCGGCGACGGGGCGGTCTGTTCTCTGTGACACTTTCCTGCCCCCCCGCCTTGCGGGGGGTAATCCCGGTTGGGGATCATCCTTCCCTGCGGAGTCCGGACTTTCCTCCCGGCCCTCACGGGCCGGGCGATTCTTCGTCCGCGTCCTGCTGACGCGCCCCCATTATACCAAGACTCTCCATCTTTTGGTAGAGGTTGCTGCGCGGCAGGCCGATCTCGCGCGCGGTGCGGGCCACGTTCCAGGAGAACTCGGCCAGCTTCTTCTCCAGGAAGGCCTTCTCCGAGCGGGCCTTGAACTCCTTCCAGCCTCCCAGCTGCAGCAGGCCGGACTCGTCGGCGGCGCCGCCGCGGCCGATGTAGTCGGGCAGGTCGCGGCCGGAGATGACGTCGCCGCGGCACATGATCAGCATGCGCTCGACCAGGTTGCGCAGCTCGCGCACGTTGCCCTTCCAGGTGTGCTCGCGCAGCCGCTGCAGCGCCTCGGGGGAGAACGACTTGCGCCGGTAGTTGTTCTCCTCGGAGAAATAGTCGATGAAGTGCCCGATGAGCAGCGGGATGTCCTCGCGGCGCTCGCTCAGCGAGGGCGAGCGCAGGGGCACCACGTTCAGGCGGTAGTAGAGGTCCTCGCGGAAGCGCCCCTGGCGGATCTCCTCCTCCAGGTCCTTGTTGGTGGCGGCGATGACGCGCACGTTGACCTTCTTGATCTCCGGCGAGCCCACCGGCTGCACCTCGCCCTCCTCGAGGACGCGCAGGACCTTGGCCTGGGCCTTGAGGCTCAGGTCGCCGATCTCGTCCAGGAAGATGCTGCCGCGGTGGGCGCTCTCGAACTTGCCGACCTTCTTCTCGTAGGCGCCGGTGAACGACCCCTTCTCGTGGCCGAACAGCTCGCTCTCGATCAGCTCGTCGGGGATGGCGGCGCAGTTGACCTGCACGAAGCGGTTCTGGCTGCGCGCCGACTGCTGGTGGATCATGCGCGCGATCAGCTCCTTGCCGGTGCCGCTGTCGCCGGAGATCAGCACCGTGGAGTCGCTGCGCGCCAGGCGGCGGATGGTCTCCTGCAGGGCCTTCATCACCGGCGACTCCCCCACCAGCTCGTACTTCTTCTCGGTCTGGCGGCGCAGGGTGTAGTTCTCCTTGAGCAGGGAGATCTTCTCGGCGGCGTTGCGCACCGTCAGCACCAGCTTGTCGCGGGAGATGGGCTTCTCCAGGAAGTCGAAGGCGCCCAGGCGCGAGGCCTCCACCGCCTCCTCGATCCCCGAGTGGCCCGAGATCATGATGACCTCGGCGGTGGGATTCAGCGTCTTGAAGGTCTGCAGCACCTTCAGGCCGTCCAGGCCGGGCATCTTCACGTCCAGCAGCACGATGTCGGGCAGGAGGCTCTTGAAGGCCTCGATGGCCTCCATGCCGTCGCGGGCCACCTGGACGCCGTACTTCTCGTAGTTCAGGACCATCTTCACCGATTCCAGGATGTTCTTCTCGTCGTCGACGACCAGGACCTTGACGTTTTCCATGCCCGTCTTATAGCAAATCGCCGCGCCGCTGGCAACCGCGGCGGGACCGCGCGCCGCGCGCCGCGGCTACTCGGCCAGCTTGAAGGCGGCGATCTCCGAGGTGGTCAGCACCGTCCCGGTGTCCCCGACCAGGCGCACCTGCCAGTAGATCCAGTCGCCGGGCTTGTAGGCGGAGGGATCGAAGCGGTGGCCGGCGGCGCCCGACGCCGGCTTCCATTCGATCTGCCGGTCGTCGAGGAACTGCAGCGGCACGGCGGAGACGGCGACCTCGAAGCGCGCCTTCTTGCGGGCGTAGGCCCAGCCCAGCTCGACGGGCCCGCGCGCCGGCACCCGGGCGTCGATGGCCGGCGAGACGATCTGGATGGCGCCGGCGGTGGTCACGAAGTACTTGACGATGGGGATGCGGCGGTTGAAGCTGTAGTTGGTGAACTTCAGGGTCAGCTCGTGCAGGCCCAGGTCGATCGCCGGCAGCGCCGGCATCTGCGCCCGGGGCAGGGTACCCACCTGGTTGTCCGCCAGCGCCAGCTGGAACAGGCCGATGCTCGCGCCGTCCAGCAGGAACCGGCCGCTGAGGACGCCACGGCCCTTGGCCTTGACGCGCAGCTGGATGCCGGGCG
>DAHVOV010000084.1 GCA_027318645.1 Candidatus Aminicenantota bacterium | reverse complement strand
CAAGGAAGGCAGGTCAAAGGCAAGGATTCTGCAGGTAAATAGATGGAATATCGGAACTGAAGGATTGCGTATGATATCCTTTCAGAACTGAAGTAATCTTGATTCGTTCATTCTGAGTTCGAAACCATCGGCTGGCAAGTGCATTTCCTCGTCACTTGTCACTTGTTACTCGTCACTGATGCTTGGCGAGCCCTTGCCGGGGGGGGGGATCGAACCCCCACGAGGTCGCCCTCCCGGGATTTTAAGTCCCGTGCGTCTGCCAGTTCCGCCACCCCGGCCGCAGGTCGTCCCGATGGTAGCACAGATGGCGGATGGAGGAAAGCGAACGCGGCGTACGGCAACAGCATAACGTCGAACAATCAGAAAGCGTGACGAGTGGCGAGTAACAGTGATTCGGAGCTAGTCAGCGGCTACCAGTCCGACGGTCCTTCAAGGCTGCACCGAGCATAACTTAGCAATTCAGAACTTTCGACAAACTTGCAGTCCGACGGTCCTTCAAGTTTGCACCTAACATAACTTAGCAATTCAGAACTTTCGACAAACTTGCAGTCCGACGGTCCATCAAGGTTCCACGTACCACGTACCAAGTGCCACGTTGAAAGCCAACGTCCTGCTATTGCCATGGCTTGGTCTTTAACCTGGTACGTGGAACGTGGTACGTGGAACCTCGACGGGCTGGAAGGTTTTCCTGGAAAGCCTTAAGTGGAACCTCGACGGGCTGTAAGGTTTTCCTGGAAAACCAATTGTGGACTTTCGAAGCTCTGCAATGACGTTTTCCCGGCGCGGCGCCCGGCGGCCTATTGAAAAACGTCCAAGCCTGTTGTACTTTCAAGCTCGATGAACCAACACGATCATCCTGAGGCCGGCGCCGCAAGCCCTGAGCTCCCGCGAGTCCTGGGCCTGTTCAGCCTCGTCGGCATCGTCGTCGGCACCATGATCGGCTCGGGGATCTTCATCAACCCGGCCAGCGTGGCCAGGGAGCTCGGCTCGCCTGCGCTCATGCTGGCCGCCTGGGCGCTGGGCGGCGTCCTGAGCTTCTTCGGCGCGCTGGCCATCGCCGAGCTGGGGGCCATGTACTCCCGCGCCGGCGGCATCTACGTATACCTGCGCGAGGCCTACGGACCGCTGCCGGCGTTCCTCTTCGGCTGGGCGCTGATCCTGGTCATCGAGTCGGGCACCATCGCCACGCTGGCGGTGGGCTTCGCCAGCAAGTACCTGCCTTTCTTCATCGACCTGACGCCGCTGCAGCAGCGCCTGGCGGCGCTGGCCCTGATCGCGACGCTGGCGCTGGTCAACGTCCTCGGCGTGAGAAAAGGCGCCTACCTGATGAACTTCCTGACCTCGGTCAAGTTCATCGCCCTGATCGCCGTCTGTACCCTCATTTTCATCTTCGCCCGCGGCTCCACGGCGAACTTCACCGTCGCTGCCCCCGGCGCCGGCCGCGGCGCCCTGGGCGGCTTCGGCGTGGCCCTGGTCGCCGTGCTGTGGGCTTACAAGGGCTTCGAGACCGGCAGCTACAGCGCCGGGGAGCTCCGCGACCCGCAGCGCAAGCTGCCGCTGGGGCTCTTCATCGGCACCCTGGCCGTGATCCTGCTGTACGTCCTGGCCAACCTGGCCTATCTCTACGTCTTTCCCGCTGTCAAGATGGCCGGGTCGGCGCGCATCGCCGCCGACGTCATGGCCCTGGTCTTCGGCCCGGCCGGCGCGGCGGCGATCTCGCTGATCATCCTGCTGTCCATGACCGGTACCGCCAACGGCCATATCATGACCTCGTCGCGTGTGTTCTACGCCATGGCCCGCGACGGGCTGTTTTTCAAGGGCGTGGGGCGGGTGCACCCCCGCTTCCGCACTCCCCATGTGGCGATCGCCGTGCTGGCGGGCTGGGCGGCGGTGCTCAGCCTCAGCGGCACCTTCGAGCAGCTCTATGCCTATGTCATCTTCGGCTTCTGGATCTTCATGGGCCTGACCGTGGCCGGCGTGATCGTGCTGCGCCGCTGCCGGCCCGACCTGCCGCGGCCATACCGCACATGGGGCTACCCGTTCACGCCGCTGCTGTTCGTCCTCTCCGCGGTCCTGCTGACCCTCAACTCGCTCATCCACGCCTTCTGGAACTCCTTCATCGGCCTGGCCCTGATCGCCCTGGGCGTCCCGGTCTATCTCCTGTGGCGGCGCGACGGCTCCCGACCGACGGCGGATTGAAGGCGGTCGCCCAGGCAGCTCTCCAGCGCGCCCGCGAATGTGCTACAATGGACGCGTAGCATGAAGAAATCCGCACTTCTCCTGGCCTTGGCCTGCCTTCTCTCCTGCCGCGCGCCGCGCCCCGCCCTGGCCCCGGGCGCGGGGCCTTCCTTCCGAGTCATGAGCCTCAAGTTCAGCTATCGCGAGGCGGGGGAGCGCCAGGGCGGCCGGGTGGCCTGCCGCTTCGACGACGACGCGGCGAAGTTCGTCTTCTTCACGCCGCTCAACCAGGCCGGGCTGGAGCTGGACGTCGCCGGCGAGGAGGCCCGGCTGCTCAATTTCGCCGAGCGCACCTACTGGCAGGGCGACTTCAGCCTGCTGCTCGACCGCCTGTGGGGCATCGGGCTCACGCTGGCCGAGCTCAAGTCGCTCCTGCTCGACCCCGGCGCGCCGCCGCCCCGGCTGGCCGAGGCGGGGATCGTCGTCGAGAGGGAGGAGGGCGGCGGAGGGCCGCAGGCGCTGCGCCTGCGCCGCGAAGGCGCCGAGCTGTCGCTGCGCGTCCTGAAGAGCGAGACGCGCCCCGGCCGGGTGGTCCTCGTCGACTACAGGGGGCGCTTCCGCGCCGGCGAGCTGGAAGCCGTGCTGGGCCGATGAACCGCCTGCGCTCCTTCGCCAAGATCAACCTCGGGCTGGAGGTCACCGGCCGCCGCCGCGACGGCTATCACACGCTGCGCACCATCTTCCAGACCATCGGCCTCAGCGACGACATGGAGGTGCGCGAGAGCGCCCGGGCCGGGCTGCGCCTGGCCGGCGACGACCCGCGCGTGCCCTGGGACGGGACCAACACCGTCGCCCGCGCCTTCCGCCTGGTCGCCGAGAACTTCCGGCTGCGCCGCGGCCTGGAGGTCTTCGTGCGCAAGCGCATCCCCGCCGGCTCCGGCCTCGGCGGCGGCAGCGGCAACGCCGCCGTGATGCTGCTCTTCCTCGACCGCCACTTCGGCCTGGGGCTCCCCGCCGCCCAGCTGGCGGAGATGGCCGCCCGCCTCGGCGCCGACGTCCCCTTCTTCCTGCGCGGCGGCACGGCGCTGGGGGAGGGGATCGGCGAGAGGCTGACGCCGCTGCCGGCGCTGCGGGCGCGGCCGGTCCTCCTCTGCCTGCCGCCGCGGCCCGTGTCCACGGCGCTGGTTTTCTCCCGTTTCCGCTTGACAAAGGCCCGTTTTCCCAGTAAAATACAACTCTTCCTGAAAAAGGGTGATCTCTCCATATTGCGCAACGATCTGGAAAGCGTTACCTGCGAGTTGTTCCCGGAAATCAGGGATATCAGGGAAAAATTGGCCCACGAAGGAGGCGGGTTCGTGCAGATGACAGGCAGCGGCTCGGCGGTGTTCGCGCTCGGCCACGGCAGGCACCTGTCCGCCCTCGCCCGGCGCCTGCCGGGAACGGTCCTGACCCGCTTCATCGGCAGCAATTCCTACCAGGAGAGCATTGGGGTGTGGCCAAGCGGTAAGGCATCGGCCTTTGGAGCCGAGATTCGGAGGTTCGAATCCTCCCGCCCCAGGAAAACCCATGAACAACGATAACAAGTTCCTGATCTTCTCCGGCACCTCCAACGAGAAGCTGGCCGGCGAGATCGCCCGCCACCTGCGCAGCCGCCTGGGGAAATCGGTGCTCGACGTCTTTTCCGACGGCGAGATCCGCTTCCAAAGCCACGAGAACGTCCGCGGCGCCGACGTCTTCATCGTGCAGTCGCTGTGCGCCGACAGCAACTTCCACATCATGCAGCTGCTGCTCATGGCCGACGCCTTCAAGCGCGCCTCGGCGCGGCGCATCACCGCGGTCATCACCTACTACGCCTACGCCCGCCAGGACCGCAAGGACCGCCCGCGCGTGGCCATCTCGGCGCGCCTGCTGGCCGACCTGCTGGAGACGGCCGGCTTCTCGCGCGTGCTGACTATCGACCTGCACGCCGCGCAGATCCAGGGCTTCTTCAACGTCCCGGTGGACAACCTCATGGCCCTGCCGGTGTTCATCTCGCACTTCAAGAAGATGAACCTGAAGGACCTGGTCATCGTCGCCCCCGACGCCGGCGGCGTGGAGCGGGCGCGGCTGTTCGCCCGCAAGCTGAACGCCGACCTGGCCATCGCCGACAAGAAGCGCACCCAGCCCAACGTGGCCGAGCTGATGCACATCATCGGCGACGTCGACGGCAAGAACGCCATCATCGTCGACGACATCATCGACACCGCCGGCACGCTGAGCGCCACCATCCACGCCCTGAAGGAGCGCGGCGCGCGCAAGGTCTACGCCGCCTGCACCCACGGCATCTTCTCCGGCAAGGCCGTGGAGCGCATCAACGCCGCGCCGCTGGAGAAGATCTTCGTCACCGACACCATCCCGCGCCGCTGCCCGAGGCACGAGTGCCCCAAGATCGAGCTGCTGTCGGTCTCCGGCCTCTTCGCCAACGCCATCCAGAGCATCCACCGCGAGACGTCCGTATCCAAACTTTTCCTGATCAAATAGAGGTGAACATGGAGAACATCATCACGATCCACGCCGAGCCGCGGAAGGAAATAAGCAAGCGCGACAGCAAGGGGCTGCGCGCCGCCGGCAAGATCCCGGCCGTCATCTACGGCATCACCGCCGAGAGCCTGCCCATCGCCGTGAGCCTGGCCGACATCAAGTCCGTCCTGAAGTCGGAGAACAAGGACAACTCGATCCTGCGCATCACCCAGGGCGAGAAGTCCGGCTTCGACGCCATGATCAAGGAGATCCAGTACGACTACCTGAGCGACCACATCATCCACGTCGACTTCATCCGCATCGACCTGAACAAGCCGGTCGAGGTCGAGGTGCCGGTGGTGCTCGAGGGCGAGCCCGTGGGCGTCAAGACCGAGGACGGCCTGCTGGAGTTCATCCACCGCCAGGTGCTGGTGCGCAGCCTGCCCGCCAGCATTCCCCGCGAGATCCGCGTCGACATCGCCGGCCTGCACCTGGGGCAGGCCGTCCGCGTCGCCGACCTGGCCAAGGGCGAGGCCTACCAGTTCATCTCCCCGGCCAACACCGTGATCTGCGCCGTGGCCGCCAAGGCCAAGGAGGAGGTCGCCGCCGCGCCGGCCGAGGCCGCTGCCGAGGCCGTGCCCGCCGAGGGCGCCGCCGCCCCGGCCGCCGGCGATGCCAAGGCCCCGGCCAAGGAAGGCGAGGCCGCCAAGGGTGCCCCGGCCAAGGGCGCCCCGGCCGGCAAGGATGCCGCCGCCGCCAAGGGCGGCGCCAAGGACGCCGACAAGGCCAAGGAAAAGAAGTAGGAGGGGCCATTTTTGCCTTCATCGGACTGGGCAATCCCGAGCGCAAGTATGAGAAGAGCCCGCACAACGCCGGCTTCCTGTGCCTCGACGAGCTCTGCCGCCGCCACGGCGTCGAGCTGGCCGGCATGGGCGACGTGCTGCGCTTCCGCAAGGCGCGCCTCCTGGGCCGCGACGTGGTCCTGGCCAAGCCGATGACCTACATGAACGAATCGGGCCTGGCCGCGGCCAAGCTGCGCCGCATGTTCGACCTGGAGCTGGCCGACATGCTGGTCATCTACGACGACATCGACCTGCCCCTGGGCAACGTGCGCCTGCGCGAGCGCGGCAGCGCCGGCAGCCACAAGGGCATGCGCTCGATCATTCAGCACCTGGGCAGCCCGGAGTTCCCGCGGCTGCGCATCGGCATCCGCCCCGACCGCCCCGAGGTCGGCGACCTGGTGCATTACGTGCTCACGCCGCTGCGCGGCGGGGCCTTCGCCGCCCTGCAAGGCGGGGCGGAGCGGGCCGCCGACGCCGCCGAGGCCGTCCTGGACAGCGATTTCCATGTTGCCATGAACCGTTACAATAGGAGACACGACTCCTTGCTTCCCCCGGCGGGGGAGGCTAAAACATCCACAAGGAGGACAAATGACTAGCAGGTACGAGATCGGCTTCATCGTCACCCCCGACGCGGGCGAGGAGGAAGTCAAGAAGGTCATCGAGGCCGTCACCTCGACCATCACCAAGGCCAAGGGCGTGGTCGAGAACCTCGATGAATGGGGGCGCAAGAAGCTGGCCTTCCCCATCCAGAAGCACCTGGAGGGCCACTACGTGTTCGTGGTGGCCGAGGTCGACGGCACGGTCGTCGCCACCCTGGAGCGCCGCCTGAAGCAGATGGAAAAGGTGCTGCGCTTCATCACCCTGCGCCTGGACGACAAGCTGAAGAAGTCGAACAAGCTGACCAAGCGCTGGGCCAAGATCGACCGCATCCGCAAGAAGAGCATGGACAGCCGCAGCGAGGAAAAGGAGAGCGAGGAATTCAGCGAGAGCGAGGAGGAGAGCGATGCATCCGAGAAGTAGCTCCGGCGAAGGCAAGCCGGCCAAGAAATATTATTCGGCGCGCAAGAAGTTCTGCGCCTTCTGCAAGGACAAGGTCACGCTGATCGACTACAAGAACCACAAGTACCTGGAGAACTTCATCTCCGAGACCGGGCGCATCTTCCCGGCCCGCGTCAGCGGCACCTGCGCCTACCACCAGAAGCAGCTGTCCAAGGCCATCAAGCGCGCCCGCCAGATGGCGCTGATCCGCTTCACCGAGGAAAAGAAGAGGCTCTCATGAAGGTCATACTCACGTCCGACGTGGACAAGGTCGGCAACCTGGGGGACGTCGTCGAAGCGAAGCCGGGCTTCGCCCGCAACTTCCTCTTCCCGCGCAAGCTGGCCGTGGAGGTCAACGCCCATAACCTGGCGCTGATGGCTGGCCGCAAGAAGAAGCACCAGAAGAAGCTGGAGCTGGAGAAGCAGGCCGCCGGCGAGCAGAAGCAGAAGCTGGACGGCGTGGTGATCACCATCCGCAAGAAGGCCGGCGAGAACGACGTGCTGTTCGGCTCGGTGACCACCGCCGAGATCGAGAAGGAGCTGGCCGAGAAGGGCCTCAGCGTGGAGAAGAAGAAGATCCACCTGGACGAGCCCATCAAGCGGCTGGGCGAGTTCACCGCCAAGATCAAGCTCTTCCAGGGCGTCGAGGCCGCGATCCAGGTCGTCGTCCAGAAGGAAGAGGGGGACGAGCAGGCCTGAGGAGCGGCGCCATGGCGCTGGAAGCCGTCCAGGCCCTGCCCCACGACGAGATCGCCGAGAAGGCGCTGCTGGGCGCCATGCTGCTCGACAGCCGCTACGTCAACCAGGTCTTCTCGGAGATCAGCAGCGAGGACTTCTTCCGCGACAGCCACCAGCTGATCGCCCAGGCGGTGCTGCAGCTGTCCAACGCCGGCACCCAGGCGGACATCATCACCGTCTCCAGCCTGCTGGAGAAGCGCAAGAAGCTGCAGTTCGTCGGCGGCCACGCCTTCATCACCGCGCTGGTCGACGACATCCCCGAGAACCTCGACATCCAGGAGTACGTCCAGATCGTCAAGGACCGCTCCAACCTGCGCCAGCTCATCCTGGCCTCGCGCGGCATCATCCAGAAGGGCGTGGAGCCCGCCGCTGACACCGTCAGCCTGCTCAACGAGATGCAGGAGGAGATCATCCGCATCGCCGAGGACCGCGCCAAGGTGGGCTTCAAGTCCGCCGGCGAGATGGTCCCCGAGGCGATGGACCAGATCGAGAAGATCCAGAAGAAGGGGGAGAGCCAGGGGCTGAAGACGGGCTTCTTCGACCTGGACGCCATCACCTCCGGCTTCCAGAACGACGACCTCATCGTTTTCGCCGCCCGCCCCTCCATGGGCAAGACGGCGCTGGCCCTGAACATCGCCGTGCACATGGCCGTCAAGGAGGAGAAGTCGGTGGCCTTCTACTCCATCGAGATGTCGCGGCTGCAGGTGCTGATGCGCATGCTGGCCATCCACGCCCGCGTCAGCATGGCCGCCATCCGCACCGGCCGCCCCAGCCTGACCAAGAAGGAGTGGGGCGACCTGGAGCTGGCCGCCTCCGAGCTGGGCAAGGCGCGGATGTTCGTCGACGACTCGGCCTCGCTGTCCATCGTGGAGATGAAGGCCCGGGCGCGCAAGCTGAAGGCCGAGAAGAACCTGGACATCGTCTTCGTCGACTACCTGCAGCTGATGAAGGTGACCGGCGAGCACCTGCGCCGCAGCGACACCCGCGCCCAGGAGGTGGCGGTCATCACCGCCTCGCTCAAGGAGCTGGCCAAGGAGCTGCACATCCCGGTGGTGGCCATGGCCCAGCTCAACCGCGCCCCCGAGACGCGCGGCGGCAAGGGCGACAAGGGCCCCAAGTACCAGCTCTCCGACCTCAAGGAAAGCGGCTCCATCGAGCAGGACGCCGACGTGGTCATCTTCATCCACCGCGACGACCAGTTCAACAAGGACTCCGAGCGCAAGGGCGAGGCCGACCTGATCGTCGCTAAGCAGCGCAACGGCCCCACCGGCAAGATCACCCTGGCCTTCCTGGACAAGTTCACCAAGTTCGCCAACATGGAATTCGTCGAGCGCGAGTAGCGCCGAGGCGAACCGTGGCCCCCAAGCCGGCGAAGCATCCCGCCTGGTTCGAGTGCGTCGAGTGCGGCTACCAGTCCGCCAAGTACTTCGGCCGCTGCCCGCAGTGCCAGGAATGGAACACCATGGTCGAAGGCGCGAAGGCGGACGGGGCGGAGGAGGCGGGGGAGCCCGGCCCCTCCGCCCGGCCGCAGCCGCTGGCGGAGGTCGACGCCGCCTCGGCGCCGCGCCTGCTCACCGGCCTGGCCGAGTTCGACCGCGTGCTGGGCGGCGGCGTCGTGGCGCACTCGGTCATCCTCATCGGCGGCGAGCCGGGGGTGGGGAAGTCGACCCTGCTGCTGGAGGTCTCCGCCGCCCTGGCCCGCCAGGGGCATTCCGTCCTGTACTACTCCGGCGAGGAGTCGGCGCAGCAGATCAAGATGCGCGCCGACCGCCTGGGCGCCGCCGCCGCCGGCATCTCGCTGCTGGCCAGCGGCCCGCTGGAGGACCTGAAGCGCCTGGTGCGCGAAGCGCGCCCGGCCTTCCTGATCGTCGACTCCATCCAGACCCTGCCCTCGCGGCGCACCGCCCCCCTGGGCGGCTCGGTGGCCTCGCTGCGCACGGTGACCGCGGAGATCATCGAGCTGGCCAAGGGCAGCGGCGTCACCGTCTTCCTCATCGGCCACATCACCAAGGAGTGGCAGCTGGCCGGGCCCAAGTCCCTCGAGCACATGGTCGACGCCGTCCTCTATTTCCAGGGCGAGACCCAGGCCGACCTGCGGCTGCTGCGCGCTGAGAAGAACCGCTTCGGCCCGCTGAACGAGGTGGGCATCTTCCAGATGACGGAGAAGGGGCTGGCCTCGGTGAGCGACCCGACCCAGGTGCTGATCCAGGACCGCCAGTCGCGCTCCCCGGGCACGGCCATCTTCCCGGCCATGAGCGGCCTGCGGCCGCTGCTCACCGAGGTGCAGGCGCTGGTCGCCGACAGCCCGTTCGCCGGCAACCCGCGGCGCATCGCCATCGGCTTCGACAGCTACCGCCTCTCGATGCTCATCTCCATCATCGAGAAGAAGCTGCGCCTGCCGTTCTACAAGTCCGACGTCTTCCTCAACGTCACCGGCGGCATGGTCATCCGCGAGACCGCCGCCGACCTGGCCGTCTGCCAGGCCCTGGTGTCGAGCTACCGCGGCGTCGTGCCGCCGGCGAACTCGGTCGTGCTGGGGGAGGTCGGCCTCACCGGGGAGATCCGCCCGGTCAGCTTCCTGGAGATGAGGGTGAAAGAGGCCATACGACAGGGTTTTTCGACGATATTGCTGCCGGCGGCCAGCGGCCCCATGGCAAATTATAAAGGAATATCGGTAATCTCCATCGATAACATTCGCGGCCTGCTCGAGCAGCTGAAGGCGTAGCGCCAGCCGGACCGCGGATCAGCGGGCATTTGCCATTCAGGGGAAAATGGGGTAGAATCGTCTGTAGATCTCGGAATTGGGCCAAGGAGATGACATGATCATCTATCTGTACAAGCTGATCTTCATCGCGATATTCGCCATCATCGGCTACACCTACCCGCCCTTCCGCGGGACGCCGCCGGCCATGGGCGCCGCCTACGGGGCCGCCTTCGCCGCGGCGCTCTCCCTGCTGGTCTACAAGATCCGCCAGGCGGAGCTGAAGCACATCTGGAGCGCCTCGCTGGGGCTGCTCGGCGGCATCTTGGTCGGCTGGATCACCTTCCAGCTCTTCAACCTCATCGCCATGTCGTTCTCGGCCTACGTCTTCTTCAAGGCGCTGTTCCTGTTCGGCATCCCGGCCACCGGCCTGTTCATCGGCATCAGCAAGCCCAACATGTTCGCTCCGCTGAACATCCGCGAGTTCTTCCGCGGCAGCAGCGCCTTCACCCAGTCCTACCTGGTCGACACCTCGGCGATCATCGACGGCCGCATCGTGGCCATCGTCAATTCCGGCTTCATCGAGGGCGAGCTGGTCATTTCCCAGTTCGTCCTGGCCGAGCTGCAGTTTATCGCCGACTCGCAGGACGCCACCAAGAAGGTCCGCGGCAAGCGCGGGCTGGACGTCCTCGAGCAGCTGCAGCAGAACAAGGAGATCTCGGTCACCATCCTCAACAAGAACGTTCCCGGCGTCAAGGAGGTCGACCAGAAGCTGGTGCTCCTGGCCCAGGAGCACAAGTTCAAGATCATCACCAACGACGTCAACCTGAGCAAGATCGCCAAGCTGCAGGACGTCAAGGTGCTGAACGTCAACGAGCTGGCCTTCGCCCTCAAGCCCATCGTCTATCCCGGCGAGAAGCTGCAGGTGCACATCGCCAAGGAGGGGAAGGAGAAGCGCCAGGGCCTGGCGTACCTGGAGGACGGCACCATGGTGGTGGTCGACGAGGCCAAGGGCGACATCGGCCGCGACATGGAGGTCGAGGTGACCTCGGTCCTGCAGTCGACGTCGGGCAAGATCATCTTCGGGAAGAAGACCTCATGATCAAGATCCGCTCCGGGGTCGGCTACGACATCCACCGCCTGGTCCCGGGCGACGGCCTGATGCTCGGCGGCGTCAAGGTGTGCGACACGCTGCGCGCCGAGGCCCATTCCGACGGCGACGTCCTGGTCCATTCGCTCATCGACGCCCTGCTGGGCGCCGTGGCCGGCCCCGACATCGGCGAGCTGTTCCCCGACACCGACCCCAAGCTGAAGGGGGCCCCGGGCGCCGCCCTGCTCCGCCAGGTGCGCGAGATGCTCGCCGCGCGCGATTTCGAGATCATCAACGTCGACTGCGTGGTGGTGACCGAGCAGCCGCGCATCGCCCCTTTCAAGGCCGAGATCGTCCGCACCATCTCGGGCCTGCTGGGCATCCCCGCCGGGGACTTCAACCTCAAGGGCAAGACCAAGGAGAAGCTGGACGCCGTCGGCAGGGGAGAGGCCATCGAGTGCTTCAGCATCGCCATGGTCCGGTACAATGGAAGCTTACCGGGCAAACAGTGATAGTGATAGTGTTAGTGTTAGGAACGGCAATTACCGAATAAAAATCGGGAAAAGGCGATAATAAAGAACATATAGAGAAGAATAAAAATGAGCAAGATCCCATTGGTCACGATCATCGGGGCGCCGAACACGGGGAAATCGACCCTGTTCAACCGCATGCTGGGCAAGCGCAAGGCCCTGGTCCACAACCAGCCGGGAATGACCCGCGACATATTCCGCCAGAAGGTCCGGCTGGACGACGCCTGGATCGACCTGCAGGACAGCGGCGGCTTCTTCCCCGACAAGGAGACGATCTCCGCCGAGATCAATCGCAAGATCTTCCAGGCCGCCGAGGACTCCGACCTGGTCATCTTCCTGTTCGACGGCAAGCGCGACATGCTGGGGTACGAGAAGGACCTCTACCTGCAGGTCCGCCGGCTGCACAAGAAGATCATCACCGTTATCAACAAGGCCGACGACCCCGACCGCTTTCTGGTCCCCGTCTCCTATTACGAGATCAACGCCGACCTCATTCCCATCTCCGCCGAGCACAACCTGGGGGTGGAGGAGCTCATCGCGGCGGTCAGGAGGGAAGCGGGCGCCCGTTTCCTGTCCGGGCCCGGACCTGAGGAGCCGGCGGCGAGGATCAGTATCATCGGCAAGCCCAACGTGGGCAAGTCGTCATTGATCAACCGCATCGTAAACGACGACCGGGTCATCGTGAGCCCCCTGCCGGGAACGACCCGCGACTCGATCGACCTCGAGGTGCGGCGCAACAACCAGACCTTCATCCTGGTCGACAATGCCGGCATCCGCAAGATGCAGAAGGTCAGGGAGAACACCGAAAGCGCCGCCGTCATCCGCGCCGAGAACGAGCTCCGGCAGGCGGACGTGATCATCTTCGTCATCGACCTATCCAAGCAGGTCGACCAGAACGACCTGCTGATCGCCCAGAAGGTGGTCAAGGCGGCCAAGCCGGCGCTGATCGCAGGCAACAAGGCCGACCTGCTGGCCCCGGGGGTCGCCGGCGACAAGTACTTCGCCCGTGCCCGCAGCCGCTTCAATGACCTGTATTTCGCACCGTTCATCGCCGTCTCGGCCGCTTCCGGGAAGAACGTCTTCCAGATGCTGGACAAGGCGCAGGAGATCAACGCCAGGCTCGACCGCAAGGTCAAGATCTCCGTTCTCAACGACCTGATCCAGAGGCTGCTGCGCGAGAAAAAGCTCACGACCCAGGACCATCGCGTTTTCAGCCCCAAGTTCATATCCATCGAATCGATGCGGCCGTTCTTCGTCAAGTTCCATTGCAAAAGCCCATCCAAGCTGAACACTGCCGACGAGCTGTTCCTCAAGAAGCGCCTGAACCAGGAGTTGGAGTTCGAAGGCATCCCCGTTTTCTTCAAGATCCAGGCAGCTCGGTAAGTTCGACAAAGCCCTTAGTGGTAGTGATAGTGATAGTGTAAGAAAAAATCGAGCAATAAAATACCGGATAGTAGATCCATCTAATTGCTGCTTCTACCACTACCACTACCACTACCACTATCACTTAGAACTGACTTCCTTGCTGATGTCGGCATGCCGACATTGGAAAAGTGAAAGAGTCTGAAAAACGTGAAAGAGTAGACAGGCAGGCAATAGTCGAACATTATAACCTTGGAAGTGATGAGTTTCTGTAAGGCCTGACTCTTTCACTTTTCACTTTTCACTTTTTCTATTGACAACCAAGCGGTCATTTACTATAAATTGATTTGCCGAAAAAGGAGAACACGTGATCATCACCATCGCCAACCAGAAAGGGGGAGTGGGCAAGACCACCACCTCCATCAACCTCGCCGCGGCATTCGCCCTGATGGGCCACAAGACCCTGCTCATCGACATGGACCCGCAGGCCAACTCGACCGTCACCTTCATGGACCGCAGCCAGCAGAAGTACTCGGTCTTCGACCTGCTGGAGAACTCCGAGCTGGCGTTCGACGAGGTGGTCCTGCCGACGAGCATCATCAACCTGTCGCTGCTTCCGGCTTCGATCTCGCTGGCCAAGCTGGAGTCGAAGCTGATAGGGGAGATCGACGGCCATTTCCGCCTGAAGGACAAGCTCGATACCTTCAAGTACAAGTTCGATTACGTGATCATCGACACGCCCCCGACGCTGGGCCTGATCACCATCAACTCCTTCGTGGCGGCGAGCCACCTGATCATCCCCATCCAGGCCTCCTATTTCGCCCTGGAGGGAACCGACGACCTGCTCGACACCTACGAGAAGGTTCGTAGTCGCAGCAACCCCGACCTGAGCCTGCTCGGCGTTCTGATCACCATGTACGACAAGCGCATCGTCATCGCCAAGGACAGCGAGGAGCACATCCGCAAGATGTTCGCCAACCGCGTGTTCAAGACCATCATTTCCAAGAACGTCCGCCTTGAGGAGAGCCCGGCTTACAAGGAGTCGATCTTCACCTTTGCCCCGAATTCCCGCGGGGCGATCGAGTACCAGGAGCTGGCCAAGGAAATCATCAAAAATGGCTAAAAAAGTCGGATTGCCCGATTTCATCAAGATGAAGCACGACCATCACCTGGTCGACGAGATCTCCCTGCGCACCAAGACGCCGGTGATCCGCAACGTCCCGGTGGAGAAGATCCTGGCCAACCAGATGCAGCCGCGGCGCGACATGGGCGACCTCAAGGAGCTGATGAATTCCATCAAGGAGAACGGCATCATCGAGCCGGTGATCGTCAAGCCGCGCGACGGCAACTTCGAGATCATCGCCGGCGAGAGGCGCTTCCGCGCCGCCAAGGAAGCGGGAATGACCGAGATCCCGTGCATCGAGCACGACATCCCGGACAACGAGGCCCTGGAGATGTCGATCGTCGAGAACATCCAGCGCAAGGATTTGAACGTTTTCGAGCAGGCCGACTCGATCCGCTCGCTGGCCGAGATCTACGGCTACACCCACGAGGAGATCGCCAAGAAGATCGGCAAGTCCCGGGTGTCGGTGACCGAGCTGGTGCGCATCACGGACCTGCCGGCCGAGATCAGGGAGAGGTGCCTGCAGCTGGGGATCGACTCGAAGACGTTCCTCCTGGAGCTGACCAAGACCGGGGACACGGAGAAGATGGACGAGATCCTCAGCCAGTACGGCAAGAAGCCCGTCTCGCGCGAGGTGGTCAAGGAGCAGCGCAAGGAAAAAGAGGGCCAGCCGAAGGCGTTCCGCTTCCAGTTCGTTTCCGACGACAAGAAGGTCAGGATCAATTTCCAGTTCAAGCACGAGAACGTCGATCGGGATAGGGTGATCGAGGTCCTCGAGAAACTGATCGCCGACATACGCGAAAACAGGTTGAAAGACCTGTCCGGATTATAAAAAATCTACGTTAGTTTACATAATATATCTTATCCGACGTAGAATCTGCCAGTAATAACCAAGCAAGTGATAGTGATAGTGTTAGTGGTAGTAACCGCAATAACCCGCCCTGGAACCAGGATTATCCCCATTGCCTTTGTCTTCCGTACTTTATCGGAAAGAACTATCAGCACCTGAATAGAAATCTTAAGCAACCATGCGAATTGGCCTTCGTTACGTCTAACCATGGCTTTTCTCGTCACTCGTCACTCGTTACATGTCACTTAGCCGAAAATCCCTTCCCTCTCCATTGTATTCCAATATACCGAGTTCTGTTATTGCTGTTCCTACCACTATCACTATCACTATCACTTAGAGCTAGTTGATGCTGTTGCCGTAGGCCTTCAGCCGTACGCCAATTATGTGAATCCCCTAATTTCGCTCTAGAAAGCCCTAGGAGGCGCGATCTCTACTCGTAGTGCAATGCCTTGACTGGATCGAGTTTGGCCGCCTGGGAGGCTGGATAAATGCCGAAAAACAGCCCTACGGAGGTCGATACGGCCAGGGCGGCGATAATCGAGAGGGCGTTCACCGAGATGGGCAGCCCGCTGAGGGACTTGATGAGCAGGCTGAGCAGGATGCCGCAGACGATGCCCACGATCCCGCCGCTCAGGGTCAGGACGATCGCCTCGTAGAGGAACTGGTTGCGGATCTCCACGCGGCGGGCGCCGATGGCCTTGCGCAGGCCGATCTCGCGGGTGCGTTCCTTGACCGAGACCAGCATGATGTTCATCACGCCGATGCCGCCGACCACCAGGCCGATCGAGGAGATGATGATCATCACTAGGAAGGCGGCGCCGGTGATCTGCGTGTACAGGCCGGCGATGGTGTCCTGGGTGAAGACGCCGAAGTTGTTCTTCTCGTTGGCCTTCACCTTGCGGCGCAGGCGCATGACGTTGGTCACCTCGTCCATGGCCTTCTGCAGGCTGGCCCCGGAGCGCAGCTTGATGATGAGGGTCACGTCGTCCTCGCCCGGGAAGAACCTGCGGAAGGTGCCGGTGGGCATGATGATGCGGTTGTCGCGCTCCTGGCCCATGAACTTGCCGATGCGCGTCAGCGTGCCGACCACCAGCAGCTTCCTGCCCTCCAGGGTGATGGTCTTGTTCAGCGGCTCCTGCTTGGGGAACAGGGCGTCGACGACACCGGCGCCGATCACGCACACCTCGCGCTTGTTCAGGTTCTCGGTCTCGGTGAAGAAGCGGCCGGAGTCGACCGAGTGCTCCTCGTAGATCTGCAGGTAGCGGTGGTTGGCGCCGTACACCTGGGGGTTCTCGATCTCGTTGGCCAGGTACTTGGCGCGCGTGGGCGGCAGGAAGCGGAAGTACTGCACCTCCGAGGTCACGGCGGCCACCGACGGGCAGGAGCGCTCGATGACCTCGGCGTCCGCGAAGGCGATCGGCTTGCGGTTGCGCAGCTCGGCGGGCATGCGGCCGAAGTGGACGCCCGGCTCGAAGCGGTAAACGAACAGCAGGTTGGAGCCCATCGACTCCAGCTGCTTGGCGAAGCTGGCGTTGAGCCCCTCGATCACCGACACCATGCCGACGATGGTCAGCACGCCGATGACGATGCCCAGGATGGTCAGCGAGGAGCGCAGCTTGTTCGTGCGGATCGAGTCCAGCGCCATGCGGAAGATTTCCTTGACCAGTCCGCCCCTCATGCCCCCCTCCCCTGCCCCGGCCGCGTCGCGCTCATGGCCTCACTCTGCCCGCAGGGCCACGACCGGGTCCAGCTTGGCCGCGCGGTTGGCCGGGAAGATGCCGAAGAACAGCCCCACCGAGCTGGACAGCAGCAGCGCCAGCGCCACCGACCACGGCTCCAGGGCCGCGGGCAGCGAGGTCAGGGCCGATATGACCTTGGCGAAGATGAAGCCCAGGGTGATGCCGATCACGCCGCCGGCGGCGGAGATGGTCGACGACTCGATGAGGAACTGGGCCAGGATGTCGCGGCGGCGCGCCCCCACCGCCTTGCGCAGGCCGATCTCGCCGATGCGCTCGGTGACCGCCACCAGCATGATGTTCATGATGACGATGCCGCCGATGAGCATGGAGATGGCCGCCACGGCGATCATGGCCGCGTACAGCGTGCCGGTCAGCTGGTTGTAGAAGTCGATGAAGGTCTGCGAGTCCTCGACGGCGAAATCGTCCTCGGCGGCGAACGGCAGCTTGCGCCGGCCGCGCATGATGGTGCGCACCTCGTCCTTGGCCGCCTGCAGGCTCTCCAGGTCGCGGGCCAGGACGTTGATGGTCAGGCTGCGGCGGTTGCTGGCATAGTACTTCTGGAAGGTGGTGATGGGGATGGTCATGAAGGCGTCCAGGCTCTGGCCCAGGATCTTGCCCATGCCCTTGACCACGCCGATGATGCGGTACTTGCGGCCGTCGGCGCGGATCCACTTGCCCACCGGGTTCTCGAAGGGGAACAGCTCCTTCTGGATGTCGTAGCCGATGACGCACACCTGGCGGGCGTAGGCCTCGTCGTCGGCGTTGAGGAAGCGGCCGGAGGCGGCCTCCATGGTGCGCCCGGTCAGGTAGTTGCCGTTCGACTCGCCGCGCATGTAGATCTCGGCCAGGGTGCTGGCGCCGTACTTGACCGTGGCGCGGCGGCCGTACTCGGCCTCGACCAGGCGCGGCACCCGGGCGTTGGCCTTCAGGTAAAGGTAGTCGTCGTACTCGATGCGCTTGCGCTTGAGCATCTCCTGGGCCTGCTTCAGGCTGGTGATCATCTCCGGGGCGCGGCTGACCGTGAAGGAGTTGGTGCCGAAGGCGAACAGCTGGTACTTGACGTAGCGGTTCAGCCCCTGGATGATCGTGACCACGGTGATCACGGTGGTGACGCCGATGATGATGCCCAGCAAGGTGAGGAACGAGCGCAGCTTGTTGGCGAGCAGCGAGCGCAGGGCGATGGCCATGGATTCGGTGATGTCGATGCCGGTTTTCATCGTGCCCTTGATACGCAGGAGGCGGCCCGGATGTTTCGCCGTCCCGGTGCCGCCGCGGCTCAGGAGGCCGCCGCCGCGCCCCGCAGCATCAGGAAATTGAAGATGCGCCGGCCGGTGCCGCCGTCGCGGCGGAAGGACGGGAACAGGCCGCGCGAGCAGAACGTGCACAGTCCGCTGTCGCGGATGCGCTCCGGCGCCGCACCCAGCGCCTGCAGCGACAGCTTCAGCCCGGCCTTGAGGTCGAGGAGATGCTTGCCCGGCCGCGCCGGGGTGAAAATAGCATTGCTATAGGGTTTCTTCGCGAACTTTTCCCGAACCTCCTCCCCTACCTCGTAGCAGTTCCCCTCGATGCCGGGGCCCAGGTAGAAGCGGAAGCGGCGCAGTTCTTCCCCCAGGCGCTCGGCCAGCCGCTCCTCGATCCCCTGCTGCAGCCCGCGCCAGCCGACGTGCAGGACGCCGCCGCAGCGCCGCTCGTCGTCGAAGAAGAAGAGCGGCAGGCAGTCGGCGGTCTGGATCAGGGCCGCGGCGCCCTCCCCGCGCAGCTGCATGCCGTCGGCCTCGACCCCCGGCCGCCACTCCCCCGGCGTGATGATGCGGTCGGAATGGACCTGCTTCAGGAACAGGATGGGGACCCCCGGGAGAAGGCGCTTGAGGACGGTCGGGGGAAAATTCCTTGTGGTATAGCCATAGATCAACTTTTCTTCCTCATGGACGTAGAGGCTCTCTCCGGCCAGCTGGCGCAGGACGGGGTCAGTCAAGCCCCTTCTCCCCGCCCTGCAGGATGTACTGGCGCACCGCGCGGTTGTGCTCGGACAGGCTGCGCGAAAAGTAGTGGCTGCCCTGGCCCTTGGCCACGAAATACAGGTAGTCGGTGTTCTCCGGGTAGAGCGCCGCCTCCAGCGCCGCGTAGCCCGGGCTGGCGATGGGGCCGGGAGGCAGGCCGCGATGGCGGCGGGTGTTGTACGGCGAATCGTCCTTCAGGTCGCCCCAGCGGATGTCGCCGTCGTACGTGCCGGCCTTCTTCAGGGCATAGACGATGGTCGAGTCGCAGTCCAGGAGCATCCCCTTGCGCAGGCGGTTGTGGAAGACGGAGGAGATCAGGAAGCGCTCGTCGCGGTTGGCGGTCTCCTTCTCGATCAGCGAGGCCAGGATCACCGCCTGGCGCACGCTGAAGCCGATGTCGCGCGCCCGCCAGACGAAGGAATGGCCGAAATTATCGCGGAAGCGGCGCACCATCAGTGCGGCCATGGCGCGGGCGCTGATCCCCTCCTGCACCAGGTAGGTGTCGGGAAAGAGGTAGCCCTCCAGGTCGGCGGCCCCGGGGTCGATGTCGCCAACGAGCGAGGCGTCGCTGGCGGCGGCGGCGAACTCGGCGGCCGGGAAGAGCCCGGCCTGCTCGAGGACCCGCGCCGTCTCGCCGATCCACAGGCCCTCGGGGACCGTGACCCGGCGCAGGAT
>DAHVOV010000055.1 GCA_027318645.1 Candidatus Aminicenantota bacterium | reverse complement strand
CGCGTCACGCATGAATTCATTCATGAACTTGAAGTCGAGGCCCAGTGCCAGCAGGTCGCGGCCGAATGCCCGGAATGCCCCGGGCTCCAGGACGGGTTTTGGGGCCTGCCCACCGGAAAGGCCCTCCCCCTCCAGCATGCGGCGCGCCAGGCGGCTGAGAAGCCATGTCTGTTGCCTGTAGATCAGCGGCTTGATGAAATGGGGGGCATGGCGGAACAGCGAAATATCGGTCAGGAGCGCGACGGAGAGGACCGCCGCCCCCCAGGGCGAACGTCCTTCCGGCTTGGGTTCCAGCCATTCCCTCGGCAGCTGGACAAGGTTGATCGACTCGAACCGGGGGTACATGTCAAGGCGGAATCCATGCTCCCACAGGATCTTCGGCAGGGAGTGCTCCTGGTAGGAGCGGCGGATAAAGAGCGAGTGGGGCTCGGAATTGTCCGAATAGCGCCCGGTCATGATGAAGGGGACCGCGGCGGCCGTGTTGGTGTAGCTGCCGGCGCAGTCCCGGAAGAACGTGAAGCCGTCGAGCGGCCGCGCCAATCCGGGATCCTGGCGGACGATCTCGGCGAAGATGTCGGATTGGAATTCATCCAGGATCAGGATCAGGACGTTCGCTTCGCTGGAGAAAGCATAGCGATGGACGACCAGGCCGGGCTCTGATATCGCCTTCCATGCCGAAGGAGCCCTGACGAATAGCAGGAGGGACGTCCCGGCCTGGACCAGCAAAAGAAGGAGCGAGATCCTGCCAACCAGGGGGCGTACCCGGCGCCGGAACGCCAGGACGGCGACCAGGGTTGCGCACCATATCGAGCCATCGATGATCCCCTTGAAAAAATGGCGGTGCCAGGCGATCCCGGTACCGTCCAGGACCCCATACCGCCAGATGATCATCTCTCCCTGCAGCCAGGAGAGAAAGCCGACGGCGGCCACCAGGAGCAGGGACACCGGGCGGAACCGGCGCGGAACGACGATAAGCAAGGCGGCTAGGACGGCCAGCACGGCCAGGGCCAGCAGCAGCTGTACGGGAAGCAATGCCGACAGGCCGATCGGGAACTGGTCGGCGTTGGTGAGGAAAACGAGGATCGGCCCGAAAAGGAACAGCGTGAAGGCCGGGAGGCTGGCGGCGGCAACGATCTCGCCGAAGCTATTCTTCACTTCTGGCTGCATTGCGGTCGACAGGCAGAAAAGGAGCGCATCGCATTTTCACCTGGGTACAGATTGTATTCGTTGGCGGCCGTTTTGACAATTCTTGACAATGGCTCGGTATAAATTAATGAAAAAGAATGATTTGCTTTTAAAAAGTTTGTAGACAAAATGGAAAATTGATGCTATAATAATGATATCATTTCGATAGCACACGAGGAGGAACTAATGATAACCGAAAGAAAGGCACGTCGTTCAATGGCTGGGCGATCATCGGCCTGCACATCCTGCTGATCGCGGCCATCCTGCAGATCGCGATCTCCAGCATCGACACCGCTTCCATGCCGCTGTTCAAGCTGGTCCTCGCCATCGTCCTGCTGGCGATCGTGGCCGTTGTCCTGCCGCCGGGCTATTTCACCCTGCAGCCCAACGAGGCCAAGGTGCTGGTCCTGTTCGGCAAGTACAAGGGCACCGTGACCCGCGACGGCTTCCACTGGACCAACCCGCTGGCCCTGGCCGTGCCCCGCGGCCGCTACACCGTCTCGCGCCGCATCCGCAACTTCGAGATCGAGAAGCTGAAGGTGAACGACAAGCGGGGCAATCCCATCGAGATCGCCGCCGTGGTGGTCTGGCGCGTGGTCGACACGGCCCATGCCCTGTTCGACGTCGACCATTACGAGCACTACGTCAAGATCCAGAGCGACGCCGCCCTGCGCCACCTGGCCAACTGCTACCCCTACGACCACGGCGAGGAAGAGGAGGAGATCACGCTGCGCAGCGGCATGGAGGAGGTGGCCCAGGTGCTGAAGAAGGAGCTGCAGGAGCGGCTGCAGAAGGCCGGCGTCCAGGTCGAGGAGACCCGCCTGACCCACCTGGCCTATGCCCCGGAGATCGCCAACGCCATGCTGCGCCGCCAGCAGGCCGAGGCCATCATCGCCGCCCGGCGCAAGATCGTCCACGGCGCGGTCTCCATGGTCGAGATGGCGCTGGAGGACCTGAAGACCAAGAATGTCGTCGACCTCGACGAGGAGCGCAAGGCGGCCATGGTCAGCAACCTGCTCGTCGTTCTCTGCGGCGAGGCCGAGGCCCAGCCGGTGATCAATGCCGGCACGCTGTACAAATAAAAGACGGGGCACGGGGCCATGGCGGCGAAGAAATCGTTCCTGCTGCGCCTGAGCCAGGAGATGTGGGAGGAGCTGGAGCGCTGGGCCGCGGATGACTTCCGCAGCGTCAACGGCCAGATCGAGTCCATCCTGCACGAGGCCATCTCCAGGCGGCGGCGGCAGGCAGCGCCGCCGGCCCCCTTGCCCAGCGGGCCGGCCGCGCCCGAGGGGGCCCCGTCGCCCGCGACCCATGGAGCTGGGGAGGAGAAATGAAGAAGATCATTTTCATCGTCCTGTTGTTCATCCTGGCCACGGCCCTCGTATGGGCCGGGCCGGTCTTGTCGTAGAACGGGCGTCGAGCCGAGGAGGAGAGCCATGAAGAGCGGAACCTGCCCCTTGTGCGGAGCGAAGGAGATATACAGCGGCGCCAACGTGAGCGGGAAATCGGGAATGCACTACAGCAACACCATCCCGGTCTCGGCCTTCTGCGCCGCCGTGCTGGACAACTACGTCTGCGGCCAGTGCGGCTACGTGCAGAGCTTCATCGCCAAGGAGAAGCACCTGGCCACGATCAAGAAGAAGTGGCCGCTGGTCATGTGAACGGGCAATTCTTTTGCCAAAGGACAGCCGATACGCTATAGTGGGGCTTGCTGCCCGGTGGGGACCGGCGAATTGACCATGGAAGCGGATAAAAAGGCCCGTTCGTGGAAGCGCTTGCCCATAGCGGCATTCGCGCTCGCTCTTCTTTGCATCCTGTTTCTCGTCTTTCGCCTCATGCCGGGGCCTGCCGTGGAGATCTCCGTCAGCCCGGTCAATTCGAGAAAAAGCAACTTTCACTTCGTCCCCGAGCATTGGCAGGAGCCCATGCTGCGCCAGCTGCGGGAGCAGGAAAACTTCAAGGACCTGGGCGGCAGGGATCAGCTCGCCCTTTTTCTCAATTACTGCCATTGGACCCACAGCCAATGGCCCATGTCGGTCCCCGACCCCTATCCACGCAGCAACGCCATCGACATCCTGGCCGACATCCGCTCCGGGAAGACCGGAGGATTCTGCGGCCAATACGCCTACGTGCTGGCGGATGTGCTGAAGTCCATGGGCTTCTTCGCCGTCCGCTATGTCGAGCTGTGGAGCGATGAAGGTGAAAGCCACTTCGTCGTGGAGGTGTGGTCGGACCAATTCGCCAAGTGGATGATTCTCGACCCCGCCGAGGACGTGTATTATGCCTTTTTGGATTCGGGGCGACCGGCGAGCGCCCTGGAGGTCCACGCAACGCTTTCCAATCCAGGCAAGATCGCGGCCTTTTCAGCAAGCCAGCCCCGTACGAGCCGCGGCAGCCACAAGATGAACCTGTACGCCAACATGGCGGTCAGCACCCGTTCCGATCTCATGCACCTGGACAAGCCCCCGACGGTCGGCGACCGCTTTCGCACCTTTGTTTTTTATCGTGACCGGCGAGGCATTTCACGGACCTTCGCCGGGCGCATCCCCTATTCCCTGGTGACCGACCGGGCCGACGACATCAACTTCGACTGCAACTACGTGCTCGTCAACGGCCGGTACGATCGCAAGCGCGGGACGATCACGCTGGAATTCGCCAGCGAAGGCTCGATGTTCAATTTTTTCCACTTCGCGTTTTCAACCGATGAGGGGAAGACCTGGAAACGCTGCGGCAGCAGCATGGAACTGGCGGCCTCCGCGAGAGTGGCGTCCGTCTGGGTGTCGGCGGTCAATGCCTATGGCCGCTTTGGCCAGCCGACCCGCGTGTCGATCCAATATCCCAGGTAGGACGAGCGTCATCCCCTTGAGGGCCGGGAAATGACAGGCTGGGGCTGAACGTCTCAAGACCGAAGATCTTTCGCGGCGCGCTTCGTTTTAAGAGGCGAGAAAAGACCGCAAGCGCAGGCGGGAATTGGGGTGAGTGACGGGACTTGAACCCGCAGCGGTCAGATCCACAGTCTGATACTCTACCATTGAGCTACACTCACCGCCCGGCCTCATTTTATAGTATAAGCCCCTGACTGTCAACGTGCCGGGCCGCCGCCAGCCGTTCAGCCGGCAGCGGGGACGGACTCCCCCAGGAGGCTCAGCCGCCGGAGCAGCTCCCTCACTCCCGGTTGCCCGGGCCGGATGCGGAGAGAGCGCTCCAGGTACGGGCGCGCCTTCTCGGGCCGGTACAGCCTGCGGAGGTACATCCCGGCGATGGCGTTGCAGGCGGCGGGATCGGCCGGGCCGTCCGCCAGCCCGGCGACGATCGCATCGGCCTTTTCGGGCCTTCCGAAGCGGTAATACAGCTCCGCCAGTCCCAGGCGATCGGCGAAACCGGGATCGGGAAGCCGTTCCACCAGGGGAATGGCCGCGGCGAAGTTGTCAAAGCGGGCCAGGAAGGCGGCCTGCCCACGCGGCGTGCTTTTCAGGAAATCGGCGCGCAGCGCCTCGGCAAGCCGCGGGGCATCGTCGGCGAAGATCGCCCTCATCCTTGCCTCCAGCCTGGCCGCCTCCTCCCAACGCAGCCGGCCGACGTAGGCGACGAACAGCTTGTGAAAGGCCAGGCGCCTGGCCGGATGGCGGCGCACCAGGTCGAGCAGCGCGCGCTCCGCCGCGGCGAACTCGCCGCGGGCGAGGTCGATTGAGGCCCGCAGGAATTCCCCGTTGTAGGGGGAGAGGGCCAGGGGATGCGCAAGCCATTCCAGCGCGGCGGCATAGTCGCAGCGCTGGAATTCCAGGCTGGCGCGGAGATCGACCATGTAGCCAACGGTCAGCCGGTCCGCCGGCAGGCTCTGCCCCTGGACGAGGGTGTGCCGCGCCAGCAGGCCCTGCCCGGCGTTGGCTTGCGCCTTGGCCAGGAACAGCAGCATGGTGCCGTTCCGCGGATGGGCGCGGGTGGCGTCGCTCCAGTACGCGATCTCGTCGCGGTAGGCGAAGCCGGAGCGGAGCAGGAAGGGCAGCAAGGCGGCGAGCAGCGCCGCCGCCGCCGCGATGCGCAGCCAGCGCTTCACCCTGCCCAGCGCCAGGGCGAGCAGCCAGGCCGCGCCCATGGCCGGCAGCAGCATGTAGCGGGCGGCGATCCGGAACGGCCACAGCCGCGAGAAGGCCAGGCCGACATGGGGGAGCAGGAACACGAGGATAAGCGCCGCCGGGGCAAAGGCCCGCCGGGGCCGCCCGCGCAGGAGCAGGAATCCGAGCGCGGCCAGGAAGGCGATCCCCAGCAGCACGAAGCCGGCGCCGGCGATCTCCTCGGGAAAGGCGAACTTGGGATAACCAAAGGGGACCAGCAGGATGCGCGCATAATACCCGACGACCGAGAAGAAGAGCTCCACAGACGCTGCAAGCGAAGGCAGGGGCCGCATGGGGAGCGAGGCCAGGTGCAGGACGCCGTGCTTGAGGAAGAAGAAGGCGGCGGCGACCAGGATGAAGGACGGGTAGCGCCGCCAGTCGAGGCGCCGGCGCCAGGCCCATTCGTAGGCGGCGAGGAAGGGGATGAAGAGCGCGAAGGTCTCCTTGGAGAGCATGCCCAGGGCG
>DAHVOV010000052.1 GCA_027318645.1 Candidatus Aminicenantota bacterium | reverse complement strand
AATCCCGGAAATAGACGGCTGGATTCGGCGGCGGGTGCGGATGTCCTACTGGAAACAGTGGCGGTGGTGCCGTACCAAGATTCGGAACCTGCTGAAGCTGGGGGTGCAACTTGGCACTTCCATTCGGGCAGGGCTGAATCGCGGCGGCCTTTGGGCCATGTCCCGCAGACTGGCCGCTCAGCACGGTATGACCAACAAGTGGCTGGAGGAACAGGGACTACTGTCTGTCAAAGACCTGTGGGTGAAGCTTCATTACCCGGCTACGGCCCGGTAATTTCTGTGAACCGCCCGGTGCGGACCCGCATGCCGGGTGGTGTGGGGAGGGGAAGAGAAAAACTTCCCCTTACCCGATTGGGCAAGGTTTGTCACATTTCAACATTTCAAGAGCGTCCCATCGGTTCTCCCTCAGCCTTTACCTCTACACCGAGTATGCTTAGGATTCTTGCTGCGCTATTGCTTATATGAGGATCGTCATCGCTAAGAGATTTGATGAGCGGCTGCACTGCTATGAGATCCTTTGATTCCCCAGCAGCACGAAACCGGCGCCGGCGATCTCATCGGCAAAAGCGAACTTGGGATAGCCGAACGGGACCAGGAGGATCCGCGCGTAATAGCCGGCGGTCGAAAAGAAGAGCCCCGCTGACGCCGCCAGCGACGGCAGCGGTTGCACGGGAAGCGAGGCCAGGTGCAGGATGCCGTGCTTGAGGAAGAAGAAGGCGGCCGCGACCAGGATGAAGGACGGGTAGCGCCGCCAGTCGAGGCGCCGGCGCCAGGCCCACTCGTAGGCGGCGAGGAAGGGGATGAAGAGCGCGAAGGTCTCCTTGGAGAGCATGCCCAGGGCGAAGGAGGCCAAGGCCAGCGCCGCCCAGCCCCGTCCCCGGCCGGCCAGGCGCATGTGGAAGCCGATCAGCGCCAGCAATCCCCACAGCAGCAGGAACAGGTCGCAGCGGGCGACCCCCCACACGACATTGTCGGCCTGGAACGGCAGGAAGGCGAACAGGACCGCGGCCAGGAGCGCCAAATCGTCATGCCCGCCTTGCAGCTTCAGGAACAGGAACAGCAGGACCAGCGCCAGGGAAAAGAGGACGAGGTTCACCAGGCGGATGCCACGGGCGTGGAACCCCCATAGCCGCTGCTCGAGCATGAGCGAGAGGTTCCAGAGCGGCCGGTAATAGAAGCTGCCGCCGTAGTCCCCCACCTGGCCGTGGATCATCCCGTAGCGGAAGGCGTCGGTCAGCGGGCGCTCCCGGTTGAGCAGAACGCTCTCGCGGGCGAAGTCCTTGGTGTCCCATTCCAGGCCGTAGCGGAGGGTGTGCCGGTACAGGCCGAACAGGGCGGCGACCAGCAGCGCCAGGACGATCCACTCGAGGCGGGAAACGCGAGGGAAGCGGCAGGCGATGGGCGGGGCTGTGGCGTCGTTCATCCCGATCATCATAGGAAAATTCGCCGGCCTTGGCAAGCGCGGCCGGCCGGGGCTAAGCGTGGCGAAGTCCCGGCGGCCAGTCAATCCACGACCGCGAGGCAGGCAAAGCCTCGCGGGTCGGGGTGGTAGTATCGCCGGCGGGACCTGGATTCCGGCCGCGAAACACGCTATAATGGGGAAAATCCCTGAAAGGAACGTGGCAAATGAGCAAAGCGAAGGTCGCCATACTGAAGACCGCGCCGGCTACGGCGCTCGACGATTATGTCCGTCTGTTCGAGCTGGGCGGCGGCGCCGGCGCCCTGAAGAAAGGGGCCACCACCATCATCAAGGACAACATCTCCTGGCACTACCCCTTCCCCTCGGCCAACACCACCCCCTGGCAGCTGGAAGGGACGGTCCTGGCCCTGAAGAAGCACGGCTACACCGATATCGCCTGCGTGCAGAACAAGACCGAGGTCACCAACGCCTTCAAGGGCGAGGACCTGAACAACTACAAGCCCATCTTCCGCGACCACGGCCTCAAGGTCCTGTTCAACTTCCGCGAGGAAGACATGAAATGGGTGACCTACAAGCCCAAGGCGAAGATGCTGGCCCTGGACCGGATCTACGGCGACGAGCTGCGCATCCCCGACTACTTTATCGGCAAGAACATGGTGCACCTGCCCACGGTCAAGTGCCACATTTACACCACCACCACCGGCGCCATGAAGAACGCCTTCGGCGGCCTGCTCAACCACAAGCGCCACCAGACCCACACCCACATCCATGAGACGCTGGTCGACCTGCTGGCCATCCAGCGTGAGATCCATCCCGGCCTCTTCTGCCTGATGGACGGCACCACCGCCGGCAACGGGCCGGGGCCGCGGGTGATGCACCCGGAGGAGAAGAACGTCATCCTGGCCTCCGCCGACCAGGTCGCCATCGACGCCGTCGCGGCCAAGCTGATGGGCTTCGACCCCATGGCCATCCCGTACATCCGCCTGGCCCACGAGACCGGCCTGGGCGTCGGCCGCCCCGAGGAGATCGAGGTCGTGGGCGACGTCGACGCGGCCAGGGAGAACTGGAGCTTCCAGGTGGGCTTCTGCTTCCACAAGGCCGTGGGCTGGGTGACCTGGTTCGGCCCCACCCGCTTCATGCAGAAGGCCATGACCCGGCCGCCCATCCTCTACCTCGGCAACTTCTACTCCTATTTCTACCACGACGTGCTGCACTGGCCGTTCAAGGAGAGCCGGATCTACCGGCGCTGGCTCAGGGAGTCGCAGTGGGGCAAGATGTTCCAGCAGTACCTGGACAAGGGCTCGCTGAGAGCGAAATAAAACAGTTCTCGGCATACGGCATACGGCAGACGGCGTACGGCAGACGGCAACAGCAATAAGAATCGCCCGCAGAACGTGGTTCACGGTTTACGGCATATGGTGGACGGTAACCCCAATAACCATTGCTCAGAGAAAGTGGTTTATGACAACAGCAATCCAACCATCAATTTCGTCGAGAATTTGGTCTAATGCTTGCTGCCGTCAGCCGTACGCCGTACACCGTACGCCAAGATCTACTGGATCTCGAAACTGGCAATGTACTCGTAATTCGCCGGGGTGGCGGGGACGCGGGGATCCGCTGCCGACCACCCGCCCATGAGCCCCAGCTCCAGCGCCGCCAGCTCGAAATGGCACATGGCGATGCCCATGTCGATGCGCTGGAGGTCGGCCAGAGGCATCATGGCCGAATAACCCTTGTCGCGGCTGAGGAAAAAATGGAAAGCGCTCCCCAGGCGGACCAGGCGCCAGGGCTGCTTGTTGGAAGCCGAGGGGGCCAGCCGCAGGCATTCCAGCGCCTCCGACCAGCTGCCGGCGCCGTCGGCGGAGAGGACCGCGTCCCAGCCGCCGGCGAAGAACAGCGCGGATGAGGGCTTGCGCCGGTCGCCGCCGGCGCTCCAGCGCACCAGGCGGTCGCGCAGGGTCCGCTGCCCGGCCGGCAGGCCGACGGCGATCACGGCGGGAAGCTGCTCGTCGGCCTGGATGCCCAGGGAGCGGCCGAAGCGCCTGCGGTCGAAGACGCCGCCGATCCAGCAGCTGCCCAGGCCCAGGTCGGTGGCCTTGAGGACCGCCGCCTCCATGGCGAAGCCGGCGTCCTCCCAGCGCCGCGGCTCGGAGCGGCGCACCAGTGCGGCCAGGTAGAAGCGCGCGCCCTTGATCATCCCGTAGCTGCCGGCGGAGAAGAAGCTCTCGGCGCGGACCTTTTCGTTGTCGATGACGCCGAAGCGCGGCCTGCCGCCGAAGGGCGCGGCCACGCCGGCGGCAAAGGCCTCGAGCGCGGCCAGGAGCCGCGGTTCGGGGGCAACGGCGGCGAAGCTGCGGCAGGAGCGGCGCTCGCGGACCAGCTCGCCCAGCGGGCGGGAAAAAGCGCTGGCGTTCATGGCCCGATTATAGCATATCGCCGCGCCTTGCCGGCAGGGGCGGACAACGCTATAATATCGGCCACGGACGCGCCCGTAGCTCAAAGGATAGAGCGGCAGCCTTCGAAGCTGTGCGTTGGGAGTTCGAGTCTCTCCGGGCGTAGGCCGCCGGGCCGTTTTTTTTTGCTGAGATAATCGTGGAGCGCCCGATATATTCATATGATGATGCGCCGCCTTGCCATGCTCGCCCTGCTGGCCCTGCCGCTCCTGGCCCTGACGACGGCCGTTCCCTTCCTGCGCATCGAGCAGCCCAACGGCGGCGAGACCCTGCGCCCCGGCTCCGAGGCGCATGTCCGCTGGCTCTCGGTGGGCGTCGAGGGCCCGGTGGCCATCCTGCTTTTCAAGGGCGGCGAGCAGCACGCCGTCATCGCCGCCGAAGCGCCCAACATCGGCTTCTACCGCTGGCAGGTGCCGGCCGCCCTTCCCGACGGCGGCCAGTATAGGCTGCGCATCTGCTCGCTGCGCGACCTCCGCGTCAACGATTTCTCCGACCGCGACTTCGCCATCAAGAAATAGCTGACAGGCATCGGCGTACGGCATAAGGCTGACGGCGTACGGCAGAAATAAGCTCAGGGAAGGCAGAGGGAAGAGAAAGGGAAGAATGAGGGAAGAGGGAGTGGGAAAAGCCCTGCCATAACCTCTTTCCCACTTTGTCCTCACTCTGCCTTCCCCTCTGCCTTCTCTCTCTTTTCCCTGGAGTTGAAGAGCCCATCGCCGCACGCCGGGCACGACTCTTCCATGTCACTCGTCACTTGTCACTCGTCACTGATCACAATAGGTCGAATCCTGTCCACGTGATATAATCACATCGGATCGCGGCCACAATGGAAAAAAGCATCATCCTGAAGGGCGTACGCACCCACAACCTGAAGGGCATCGACCTGGAGATCCCGCTGGGGAAGATCACGGCCCTGGTCGGCGTCAGCGGCGCCGGCAAGTCGTCGCTGGCCTTCCACACGCTGTACGCCGAGGGCTACATCCGCTACATCGAGTCGATCTCCCCCTATATCCGCCAGTTCCTGGACCAGGTGGAGAAGCCCGACATCGACCGCGTCGAGAACCTGCCCCCGGCCATCGCCTTCCGCCAGAAGCGCCCGAACAAGAACCCCCGCTCCATCGTGGCCACCGCCGCCGACATTTTCGACTACCTGCGCATCCTCTACGCCAAGATCTCCGACTTCCACTGCCCGGGCTGCGGCGCGCCGGTGCGCAAGTTCAGCATCGACGAGATCGTCGAGGACCTGCTGGCGCTGCCGCCCGCCTCCCTGCGCGTCTGCTTCTCCTACCAGGGCGACATCGCCTTCCTGGCCAACCGCGGCTACCGCTTCCGGGTCCGCGGCGGCAGCAAGGTCCTCATCGACGGCCGCAGCAAGGGCCGCCCCATCCAGGTCCTGGTCGACGAGATGGAGAACACGGCGGCGAACCGCGCCCGCCTCTTCGAGGCCGTCGACTCGGCCATCGGCCTGGGCCGCAGGACCGTCAGCGTCTTCGTCGCCGCCGGCGGCGCGAAGCGCTCCACGGAGCGGAGCTATCCCTTCTCGCTCTACTGTCCCCGCTGCGACCGCGAGTACGAGAATCCCGACGAGAACCTGTTCTCCTTCAACAGCGCCCGCGGCGCCTGCCCCAACTGCAACGGCTTCGGCGACGTGACGTCCATCGATCCCGCCCTGGTGTTCGCCGAGGGCCTCTCCCTGGAGCAGGGGGCGGTGCTCCCCCTGAACACCCCGGCCAACCGCGACTATCGAGACTATTTCCTGCTCCATGCCCGCAAGGCCGGGCTGGACATGCGCCGGCCCCTGCGCGAGCTCGGCGCCGCGCAGCGGGAGTTCCTGCTGCGCGGGGCGGGGCGCTTCGCCGGCCTGGAGGGGCTGTTCGCCTACCTGCGCAAGAAGTCCTACAAGGTCCAGGCCCGCGCCTTCCTCAGCCGCTACACCTCCTATCGCCCCTGCCCGGCCTGCGCGGGCAGCCGCTTCAACCCGCTGGTCCTTTCCTTCCGCGTCCAGGGCAAGACCATCGCCGATTTCCTGGCCATGACCATCGGCGAGGCCGACGCCTTCGTCCGCGGCCTCGATCCCGGCCGCTACGACCGGCGCATCTCGCCCGACGTGTTCCGCGAGATCTCGGCCAAGCTGCGCTTCCTGATCCAGAACCGCCTGCACTACATCCAGCTCGACCGCCCTACGTTCACCCTGTCGCGCGGCGAGCACCAGCGCATCAACCTGGCCTTCATCATGGGCTCCACCCTCTCCGACTCGCTGCTGATCATCGACCAGCCTTCGGCCGACCTGCACCCGGCCGACTACGGCAAGATGGACTTCTTCCTGCGCCGGCTGAAGGAGCACGGCAACACCGTCGTCATGGTCGAGCACAACCCGCTGCTGGTGCGCGGCGCCGACCACGTCGTCGAGCTGGGCCCCGGCGCCGGCAGCAACGGCGGCCGCATCACCTTCCAGGGCGGCTGCGCCGACTTCTTCGCCGGCGACGCGACCGTCACCCAGAAATATTTCCGCCGCCGCGACCGGCCGTCGCCCGCGCCGGGCGGCGGGTCGGGGTTCATGGAGTTCCGCGACGCCCGCGCCCACAACCTGAAGGGCTTCGACCTGCGGCTGCCGCTGCGGGCGCTGACGGTCATCGCCGGCGTCAGCGGCGCCGGCAAGAGCTCGCTGCTGTACGACGAGATGTACCTGAACAACCCGCGCATCCCGGGCGTGCGCGAGAAGGTGCACATCGATCCCGGCAGCCGCTCGCTGCGCGTCCACAGCAACCTCGCCGGCTTCCTGGGCGCCTCGGACCCGGTCCGTGAGGTCTTCGCCGCCCTGCCGGCCAGCCGTCAGCTGGGCTACCAGCCCGGCCATTTCTCATTCCATTCCCCCCTCGGCCGCTGCCCGGAGTGCGGCGGCCGCGGCTTCAAGGAGATCGAGATGCAGTTCCTGCCCGCGGTCCGCGCCGGCTGCGGGCTGTGCCGCGGCAGCGGCTTCTCCCCCGAGGTGCTCAAGATCACCCTGCGCGGCCGCAGCATCGCCGACATCCTGGCCATGACCGCCGACGCCTTCTGCGCCGAGTTCGCCGCCCAGGTCCCGGCCGCCGCCGCGGCGCTGGCCCCCCTGCGCGAGAACGGCATGGGCTATCTGCGCCTGGGGGACAAGCTGGGCGCCCTGTCCAACGGCGAGCTGCAGAAGCTCAGGCTGGTCAAGCACCTGAACAACGGCGACCCGGGCACGCTGTTCCTGATCGACGAGCCCTCGTTCGGGCTGCATCCCTTCGACGTCGAGGTGATCCGCGGGCTGATCTCCCGGCTGCTGGCGCGCGGCGACACGGTGGTGGCCGTCGAGCACAACCTGGCCCTGATCGCCGGCGCCGACCACGTCGTCGAGCTGGGTCCCGAGGGCGGGGCCGGCGGCGGCCGGCTGCTGTTCAGCGGGCCCCCGCGCGCGCTCGCGGCGAGGGAGTCCTCGGCCACCGGCCGCCATCTGAAAAAATATCTGCAAAAGGCTTGACAAAACGAGAATAACCTCTTAAATAGAAGCCAAAAAAACGAAGGAGTTCCGCCGATGGAGCAATTGGAGATCATTTCATGGCAGACGCTCGACGTGCTGAAGGCGGCTGCCACCAAGATCGTTGAAGTGGTCGGCGACCTGGACACCGACGAGCACCAGTCGGTCTTCTGCACCATCGAGGACGACTACCTGGAGCTGTTCTACAGCGAGCTGGACGCCAACTTCATCCGCCATTTCGAGGACGAGGACGAGTTCTACAAGACCATCGAGACCCGCAAGAACGAGTTCGGCGAGGAGGACTTCGACGCCGCCAACTACTACGAGGAAGAGGAGAACTTCGGCGACGAGGAGTCGGAGGAGGACCTGGACGGCTTCGACCTGAAGGACGACGAGGAGGACGAGGATTACTGATCCCCGTCGTCCCCTGCCCGCGACGCCGCCGGAAGCGAGCAAGCGCAAATGGGTGGAATACTCGTCGGTCGGGCTGATGTTCCCGGCCTCCATCCTCGTCGGCTTCGCCATCGGCCACTTCCTGGACCGCTGGCTGAAGACCTCGCCCTGGCTGACCCTGGCGTTCATCCTCTACGGCATCCTGGCCGGGTTCTACAACCTGTTCGCGCAGACGAGGCGCCGTGAGCCCAGGGAATAGGGCGTCCTTCCCGACCGGCGCCGCCGTCCGCGCCGCGGCGGCCTCCGAGGCGCTGGCCCTGGCGGCGGTTTTTTTTTTACAAAGCGCACCGACTATTGTATAATTTCCCTTGCAGGCGCCGCCGCCGGCATAGCTGGATTCCTCGCCCTGGCGCGGCAGGCTGACCGGATCCTGGAAAAAGGCAAGGGCAAAACGATGTTCTTCATGTCGAGCTTTGTGAAAATCCTGGCCATCGCCGCCATGGTCCTGGTCGTCAGCCGCATCTCCGGCGCCGGCGCGCTCTTCTTCGTCCAGGGCTGGTCGATGAGCTACCTGGGCGTCGTCGCCGCCGGCCTGCGGCGGTCCGCGCGCGGCGGGCGCCATGGAACATAATCCGCTGGTCGCCGCCTGGATCAACGGCGCGCTCCGCTTCCTGGCCGGGCTGGCCGGCATCCGCGTGCGCGGCGACGTGCTGCCCGCCCACGTCATCATGGCCATGATCGCCACCCTGGCCCTCATCCTCTTCTTCCGGCTGGCCGCCCGCAACCTGTCGCTCTTCCCGGCGCCCATGCAGGCGATGCTGGAATCGATCTACCTGTTCCTGCGCTCGCTGGTGGACGATATGATCGGCCCCGAGGGGCGGCAGTTCGTCCCGGTGCTGGGCACGCTGGGGCTCTTCATCGCCACCGCCAACCTGCTGGGGCTGCTGCCCGAGATGGCCTCGCCGACGGCCAACCTGAACGTCCCGGCCGGCTGCGCCGTGTTCATCTTCCTGTACTACAACGCCCAGGGGGTGAAGAAGCACGGCGTCCTGGGCTACCTGAAGCACTTCTCGGGCCCCAAGTGGTGGATGGCCCCCATCTTCTTCCCCATCGAGATCATCTCGCAGTTCTCCCGCCCGCTGTCGCTGACCGTCCGTCTCTTCTGCAACATCTTCGGCGAGGACCTGGTCATCATCATCATCGTGTCGCTGGTGCCCTTCGTGGCGCCGCTGCCCATGATGGCCATGGCCATCTTTACTTCGCTTCTCCAGGCGTATATCTTTATCATGCTGTCGTCGGTCTACCTGTCCGGCGCCATCGCATCGGAGCATTGACACGCAAGGAGGAATTCTCATGAGAAACAAGGCACTGCTGACCGTCGCCGGCCTGCTGGCCCTGGCCGCCGCGCTTCCCGCCCAGGCCCAGGAGGCGCCCAAGGCCGCCGGCGCCACGTCGTCGATCTTCTTCTGGACCATCCTCATCGGCGCCGCCTGCCTGACCGTGGCGGCCATTTTCGGCATCCTCGGCCAGTCCCGGGCCTTCTGCACCGCCGCCGACAACATCGCCCGCAACCCGGCCTCGGCCGACTCCATCCGCGGCCTGCTGATCATCGCCCTGGCGCTGATGGAATCCCTGGTCATCTACGTCCTGCTCGTCGACCTGATCCTCTTCTTCGTCAAGTGGGGCGGCTCCACCCTGTCCACCATCGCCCGGTGACCGGGGGCGGGGGCAGTCGCGGCTGAGGGGCCATGGCCGGCCGGAGCGGCGCGCTGACGCCGCTGGGATTCCTGCGCGTGCTCTGGCGCGCCCTGCGGGAGTTCCTGGCCGAGGGCGGCATCGACCAGTCGTCGATCCTCGCCTACTACTCCATCTTCTCCACGTTCTTCCTGCTCATCTTCTTCACCTACCTGTTCGCCGGCCTGATGGGGGCGCCCGACGCGGCGCTGCAGAACGTCTACCCCTTCTCGCCCGAGTTCTTCCAGGACATCGCGCCGGTGTTCTTCCGCCAGGCCGCCGAGCTGTCGGCGCGCATCGGCCATTTGAGCCTCTACGGCCTGGGCTTCTTCCTCTTCCTCGGCGTCCTGATCTTCAAGAAGATGGTGCAGTTCATCAACGACATGTTCCACATCGACGTCAAGCGCGTGTTCTTCACCCGCCGCGTCAAGGAGTTCGGGCTGCTGCTGATCGTGCTGGTGCTGGTCATCGCCTCCTTCCTGGTCACCGGCCTGGCCTCGACCGTCGCCGCCATCGTCGGCCAGGACGTGGCCGCGCGCGGGCCGATCGACCCCGCCCTGGTGCGCGCCATCAACAGCTTCTTCGTGCGCTACGCCATGCCCTTCCTGATCACCTTCCTGTTCTTCTACATCCTCTTCAAGTGGATCCCCGAGAAGCGGGTGGCCGTCGTGCCGGCGCTGACCTCGGCGCTGTTCTCGGCGCTGCTGTGGGAGACCGTCAAGCGCGCCTACGCCTACTACCTGGTGAACGCGTCGCTGCTGCGCCGGGTGCAGGACCCGATCGTGGCCATCATCGTCTTCGGGTTCTGGATGGAGATCACCATGGGCATCATGCTCTACGGGGCCAAGATGACCTTCCTGCTCGACAAGGAGGCGCATGCCTAAATTGAAGGAGATCGCCGCCCTCCTGAGCGGCGAGCTGCTCGGCAACGGGGAGCTGGAGATCGCCGGCGTGCAGTCGCTGCCGCGCGCCGGCCCCGGCGAGATCGCCTACGTGGCGCGGGGCAACGAGGCCGCCGCCGCCGGCTCCCGCGCCGGCGCGCTGGTCGTGGCGCAGGGGAGCGGCGTGGAGCACGCCAATCGCGTCCTCGTCGCCGACCCGCAGCTGGCCTTCGCCCTTCTGCTGCGGCACTTCCACCCGCGCCGGCCCCTCTGGCAGGGCGTCTCCCCCGCCGCCTCCGTCGCCGCCAGCGCCGTGCTCGGCGCCGGCGCCAGCGTCGCGCCCTTCGCCTTCATCGGCGAGGAGTGCTGCATCGGCGAGCGCACCGAGATCCATCCCGGGGCGACGGTCTACCGCGACGTGGTCATCGGTTGCGACTGCCTGATCTACGCCAACGTGGTGATCCGCGAAGGCGCGCGCATCGGCGACCGCGTCATCATCCATCCTGGCGCCGTCATCGGCGCCGACGGCTTCGGCTTCGGCCGCACGGCCGACGGCGCGGCGGTGAAGGTGCCGCAGGTGGGGCGGGTGGTCATCGGCGACGGCTGCGAGATCGGCGCCAACACCTGCATCGACCGCTCCACCATCGAGGAGACGGTGCTGGAGGCGAACGTCAAGCTCGACAACCTGGTTCAGATCGGCCACAACGTGCGCATCGGCCGCGACACCGCCATCTCGGCCCAGACCGGCATCTCCGGCTCCACGCGCATCGGCGCCCAGGTGATCATGGGCGGCCGGGTCGGCGTCGCCGACCACCTGGACATCGCCGACGGCGTCATGGTCGCCGCCCTCACCGGCATCACCGGCTCGATCCGGTCCAAGATGGTCGTCGCCGGCATCCCCCACCAGGAGATGGGCGAGTGGCGGCGCAACATGGTCCTGGCGCGCAACCTGGCGGCGATGCGCGACCGCATCCGCATGTTGGAGAAGAAGATAAAGGAAATGGAGGAAGCAAAATGAAGAAACACGTGGCCCTGGCCCTCTTCCTGCTGCCGGCGCTCGTGCTCGCCAAGCCGGCCCTCAAGTTCAAGAGCGCGACCTTCGAGTTCGGCGAGGTCTCCAGCGGCAAGATCGTCGACATCGCCTTCGAGTTCGAGAACGCCGGCGACGAGGTGCTGCTGATCAAGAACGTCATCCCCTCCTGCGGCTGCACCACGGCGGCGCTGGAGAAGAAGGAATACCAGCCCGGCGAGAAGGGGACGATCAGCGGCAAGTTCAACACCAGCGGCTACAACGGCCGTGTCGTCAAGACCATCACCGTGACCAGCAACGACCCCGCCAATGCGGAGGTCCGGCTGGCGCTGAGCGGCCTGGTGGTCGTCAAGGACTTCGCCCAGGCCGACGTCAAGCCGGGGCAGATCGCCTTCGGCGCCGTCAAGGTCGGCAAGGCCTACGTGCGCAAGCTCAACCTGAGCAACCTGGGGAACATGGACCTGCGCATCCTGGAGATCAGCTGCAGCCCCGAGGTGACGCTGGCGTTCCGGACGAACAGCGTGCCCGGGAAGAACAGCACCGAGGTCACCCTCACCTTCACGCCCTTCGAGAAGGGGACGTTCAACAACATGGTGAAGATCCGCACCAACGACTTTCGCAGCCCCTACGCCTTCATCCGCCTGGAGGCCCAGGCCGACTGAGCGATCGGGACGGTCTCACGCCATGGCCGGGGGCGTCGTGCACAGGCCAGGGGAAGCTAGCGCTTGGTATCGGGGCCGACGGTAAAATTGCCGTTCGAGAAGCAGATGTCGAAGTCGAAATCGGCCAGTTTCGTGCAAATATAGAGCGCGCCCAGGGGCGGGATATCCACGGTGGCTGGCTCGACAGCAGTGCCGTCACGACCGGCCGAGAAGATCGAATAAATATCGGAGTCTGTTTCCGCCAGATATCCGAAAGGATGACCCCAGCCGTCGGCCTTGGGGGACACCTTGATATAGAACGGCTCGAACCAGGTCTGCCCGCCGCTGGCGGTGGGATTGCTGGCCGGGGCTACGGTCCAGTCGGATATATACGATTCAATCCCCGTGCCGACCGATTTCAGGTCGGCCATGGTGGCCTTCTGCTTGCCCTTCTGGATGGCGACCATCAGGTTGGGGATGGCGATGGCAGCGATGATGCCGATGATGGCCACAACGATCAACAGTTCGATCAGCGTGAAGCCATTCCTCTTCATCAAGACCTCCTCATGATTCCATTTATTAGCAAGCATGATCCGTGCCATTCGCGCCCATTTCTTACCTCTTCCGCACTGGATCGTCTGGCCGAAAAAGGTCGAAAAGGTAGCTGCCCGGCTTGGCGCGCAGGCGGTCCGCTTTGGCGCGGATGCGGGCCAGCCTGTTTCGCAGGGCCGGATCGTCTTCGCTTCCGCCTTCCAGCCGATGAAGAAGCAGGATCGCGGAGGCAAAATCGGGTTCCAAGCTCAGCGCCGCCCGCAGCTGCTGCCGGGCCTCCCCATCGCGTCCGAACTCGTGCAGCACAAGCGCCTGGCGCAGGCGCAGGAAAGGATCGAATGGTGCCAGCGTCCCGGCCTGGCGCAAAGGGGCCAGGACCTCCTCGGCCTGAGCCGGATAGCGGCCGCCGCCGGCCAGGGGTTCGAGCAACAGCTCGGCTTCCAACAGCAGGGCGGCTACGCCGTTATGGTTCAGCTGTTGGGCCTGGCGCGCGTTGACCAGGGCCTCGCTCCAGGCATTGGCATCCGAACGGAAATGGGCAAATTCCCCCAGTAATCGCGCCTTGGCCAGAGGTGCCCTTTCGTCAAGAGGGCTCAGCAACGCCGCCTGCTGAAGCAGGTGGAAACGGCGCACCACATCCGTCTCTTTAGACGCCTGGTCGAGGCGGCGGTCTGCCAGATAAGGAAAGACGTAAAGGAGCGACAGGACCGCCGCCAGGGCGGCAGTGACAAAAATCCGCGCTTCCGCCCTGACGGGAACGAAACTCGGCCTTGTCGAGAAAATGTTCCGGAGCAGGAGCAGGAACAGGATCAGGAAAGGAAAGAGAAAGACGAAGTTGAAAAGCAGCATCTGGGCGAGCAGGAAGGTCAGCAGCACCTTGCCTGGAACGAGCCGGGGCGGCGACAGCAGCCGGCGGATGGCGAAGAAGAGGAGCAGTACGGCCAGGACCAGCCCGGGAAGCCCGTTCTCGACGATCACCCGCCAGTAGTCGCTGTGCGGCGACTCGGGAACCTTGCCGTAGCGCGAGGGCCCCTTGTCCTGGGCGAAGTTGAAGCGCGGCGCCGCCTCGGCGAACAGGTCCGGGCCCACCCCGGTCCAGGGATGAGCGCGGAACATTCGCGCCGACATGCGCCAGATCTCGATGCGGTCGAAGACGTAGGGATCATGGCGCAGGGAATTGCTGATCGTGCGCCGCAGCGGGTTGGGAACGACGATAAGGAGCAGGACGACGACGCCGAGGTACGCGATCCAGCGGCGCCGGCGGGCCAGGATCAGCGCCGCGGCGAAGACGACGAGGCCCAGCAGGGACGCCTTGGACGCGGACACCGCCACGGCCATGGCGTTGAGCACCAGCAGCAGCAGGTCGACGTGCCGATAGCGGAGCAGCAACCGCTGCAAGTAATACAGCGCCGCGAGCGCCGCGACGACCCCCTGCAGGATGGGATTGCGGAAGATGATCGCCACCGGCAGCCGCCCGCCCTGCCAGGCGAAGGCGGAGACCACCAGCAGGGAGGCGACGGAGATCACCAGCGCCGCCAGGCGCAAGTAGCGATCCATGTCCTCCTTCTCCAGGTAGAGCAGGACGGACCACAGCGAGACGAGCAGCACGTCGGCGGAGAACAGGATCGACCTCAGCGGATGAAGGGAGAAGAAGGAGGTGAAGATGAAGACGGAGTTCAGCGCCAACAGCAGCAGCGTGAAGCGGTCGACGGCGACGGTGCGCATCGTGGCGGCCTTGCCCAGCACGAACACGACCAGCAGCGACATGAAGCCCAGGTAATATGCGTAGCCGATCTTGGCGGGGAAAAGCAGCGCCCAGCCCAGGAGCAGGGAGAACTCAATTTCCTGGAAGCGCGGGCTTTCCGGCGATAACGCCTTGAATATGTTCATGCCACCTCTGGTATCGCTTGTCCTTCCTGTTCCCGGCCCTGGCGCGTGAGGCGTGGGCCAGTGACGTCCGCAAGGCGCCCTGCCGCCAGGAAACAAGGGAATATAGGTAATTTGCATAAGGCTGGTCGGGAAAGATCTTCAGCGCTTTGTCCAGAGCAAGTTCGGCCTCCCCAATTTCTCCGCTCTGCCAGGCGATGGTGGCCAGCCCGAGCCAGGAACGATAGGAGAACGGCTCGATCTTCAGGGCAGCCCGGTAATGCCCTGCCGCGAGTCCCGGCTCGTTGCGGCTCAGCCAAAGGTCTCCCTCCTGCTGTCGGCCAACAGCAACAGCATGGGCCAGCAGCAGCGCGGCCGGCAAGGCGACGGCAACGACATGCCGCGGCCGCAGTTGCAGCCGGGGCCCGGAGTTGCCGACCTGGGAGAGCACGACGGCCAGGCTGATCCCGGCGGCAAAGAAATAAGAACCAACATCGAATAAATTAAAGAGCAACAGCAGGAGGGCAGCCGAAGAGAACAGGGCATTCCCTGCCTTGCAGAACTCCGGCAACCTCCTTTTCAGCCGCGGCAGGTAGAGGACGAGCAGCAGAATGAACATGGGCAAACCGATTTCAGCGGCCATCTGCAGGAAAAAATTGTGGGCGAAGATCGACTCGGGCTCTCCCGGCCGGATTTGCCGGGGAACGGCGGCCTCGTAGTTCCCCAGCCCTACGCCGAGAAGCGGGGCGGCGGCGATGACCCTTCCGGCCTGAACCCAGTTGGCGAAGCGCAGGGTCAGGGGCGAGAGCCGGCGCGCCTCGGAGAAGCGCAGGGCGGTGACCGCGAACAGGACCAGGGCCAGGCACATCAGCAGCGGCGCCAGGTAACGGGCCTTGAAGGTCCGCGAGACAAAGAGATAGAACAGGATGGCGGTGGCGAAGAACAGGATCCCGCCGAACGACTCGGTCAGGACCAGGTTCAGGGAGCCCAGGACGAACAGTAGGATCCAGAACAGGCGCGCGGCACCGCGGGCGGCTAGCAGGTAATGGACGATGAAGAGGAGCAGTACTCCGCACACTGCGGCATAGAGTGTCGGCAGCGCGAAGATGGCGAAGACGCGGCCCGAGGCGGCGCGGGCGGCCAGCGCCTGGGAATAGAACGAGGGGCCGGCATGGACCTGGCGGAGCATGAGCGGGAAGAGGACCAGCTTCTGGACGATGCCGTAGGCGAAAACGATCAGGGCGATGCCGCCGCTGGCGGGAGCCAGGAGCTTCTCGAGCCGAAACCTCGAACAAGCCGCGAATATCCCGATCAAAACCAGGAAGAAAGCCAGCCGCAGGAGAAAAAGCCCCTTGACCTGGCTGGCAGAAAAATTAATCAATAAAAAAAAAGCGGCTGGAATGATATTCCAGCCGCCCTTGTAAACCAATACCGCCGTGTTTATCTCTTGACGTCAGGACCGACCGTGTAGTTGCCGTTGGAAAAGACGATGTCCCAGTTGAAATCGGAGACAGTGGTGCAGATATACTGCACGCCCAACGGGCCGGTCGGAGTCTCGATGGTCGTGCCGGGACCGGCAGCCGTGCCGTTCCGGCCGGCGGAGAAGATCGAGTACTCATCATCATTGGCAGTCTGAGAGACATAGCCCCACGGATGGCCCCAGCCGTCGGCCTGAGGCGAGATCTTGATGTAGAAGGGCTCGAACCAGGTTGCACCGCCGTTGGCCACCGGATCCGAGGCGGGAGCAAATGCCCAGTCAGTGATGTAGGACTCGATGCCCGTGCCGATCGACTTCAGATCGCCCATGGTGGCCTTCTGCTTGCCTTTCTGCAGGGCAACCAGCAGGTTGGGGATGGCGATCGCGGCAATGATGCCGATGATGGCCACGACGATCAGCAGCTCGATCAGCGT
>DAHVOV010000014.1 GCA_027318645.1 Candidatus Aminicenantota bacterium | reverse complement strand
CCGGACGCGCCTTTCAGTCCCGCCGGCGCCTTGCCCGACAATTTCACCTTGCCGTCGGCGTCGAGGGCGAAGGCGAGGCTGGAGAAGCCGTTGCCGCTCTTGGCCCCGGCCTCCACGACCGCCGTTGCGACGGCGGGCTTCGCCGCCGCTTCGGGCGCCCCGGCCGGGACGTTCCCGGGGCTGGCCGCCCCGGCAAGCTTGAGCATGCCCAGCAGCCCGGCGACCAGCAGCAGTGCGCTCAGGAACCCCTCGCGGAAATCGTGGACCAGCCGCGGCCGCGCCAGCAGGCGGGTGATGCGCCGCAGCAGGCTGCCGCCCGAGGCGGCCATGGCCGGCGTCGCGAGCACGGCGCCGTCCGCCTGCAGGCTGGCCAGGGCACGGGCGTAGCCGGGCGCGTCGCCGCACAGCTCGACCGCGATGTCGTCGCAGCAGTGCTCGCGCTCCTGGCGCACGCAGGAGGAGACCCAGCGCACGCCGGGGTGGAAGAAGTACAGGATCTCCAGCAGGTTCTGCAGCACGTTGACCAGGTAGTCGCGGCGCATGACATGGGCGACCTCGTGGGCCAGCAGCGCCTCCACCTCGTCGGTGGAGAGGCCGGTGACCAGGCCGGCGGGCAGGAGCAGGAACGGCTTGAGGTGGCCGATCACCACCGGCGTGCGCAGGCGCAGCGACTCGAGAAGCCTGAGCGGCCGGCGCAGCCCGGCCTTGGCGGCCAGCGCCTGCAGCCGCTCGGGCCAGGGCGCGCTCAGGGGGCGGCTGCGGCTGTACTTCAGCCGCTGCGCGTAGAGCATGCCGCCGGCGAGGCGCAGGCTCAGGAACAGCACCCCCAGCAGCCACAGGGTGACGATCAGCGGCAGGTGCCGGGAAAAATAGCCGCCGAAAAAGAGCGAAAGACGCCGGCTGAGCGGCAGCGCGGCGGCGGGTCCTCCCGCGGCAGCGGCAGGCGCAGCGGTCGCGGAAACGACCGGGGCGGCAGTGCCGGCCGGGGCGCTGAAATGGTTCCAGAAAGTGGCCAGCGAGGCCAGCAGGACCAGGGCCAGCACGGCCAGGCCCATGGCGTAGCGGGCGCGGGCGCTGGCGCGGCGCGACAGGTACAGGAACAGGGCGAAGCCCAGGGCGGCAAGGGCCCCCTGCCACAGCGAATGGAGCAGGGTCCAGCCCAGGGCGTTGACGACGTTGTCGGGAAGGATGTTCAGGGCGAAGTTCATTTTCCACCTCTTTCCATGTGGTCGAGCAGCTCGCGGATGCGGGAGATCTCCTCGGGGGTGGCCTTGCGGCCGCCGAGCGCCTGCATCACCAGCTTGAGCGCCGAGCCGCCAAAGGCGGTCTCCAGCAGCCGGTCGAGCAGCGCCTTCTGCACCCGGGCCTGCGGCAGGGCGGCGCCGTACAGGTGGCTGCGCTGGCTCTCGTCGCGCTTGAGCAGCCCCTTTTCGGCCATGATCTGCATGATCTTGAGCGTGGTGGTGTAGCCGACCGGCTGGCCTCCGCTTTTCTCGTTCAGCTTGTCGTTGACGAAGCGCACGGTGCTGGGACCGTGAGCCCAAAGTACGTTCAGGACCTCCAGCTCGGCCGCCGTGGGCCTGGGATCGTTTCCGGCCATTTCCGCCTCCTCGAGTACGACCTTGCTCGTACTACGAAATGTGTCGTAATAAATATAACGTGGTTTTGCCCGGGTGTCAACCAGAAAATACGAATTATTTCGTAATGATATATTACCCTCAGTGACAAGTGACGAGTGACAAGTGACAAGGAACAGCAATTCTCCGGGCTATGCCGCTCTATTTACGGATCGTTCGTTGCCTTGCGGTTTCTCGTCACTCGTTACTTGTCACTTGTCACTCAGGATCGTTGAGGTTCTATGGGGTAATGGTGAACAAGCCCGACTTGCCTACGACCTTGCCGTCGAGCGAGCTCACCTCGATCCGCACCTGCCCCGGGAAGCCGCTGGTCGCCGTCCAGGAAAAGGAGCCGTCGTTCTGGGTCGAGGCGGCGATCTCCACGGCCGCGGCCGGCTCGACCTCGGGCACAAGGCGGATCCTGACGCTGGCG
>DAHVOV010000406.1 GCA_027318645.1 Candidatus Aminicenantota bacterium | reverse complement strand
CGGTACTTGAGCTTGTACTTGTCGATCAGGTAGCGCAGCGAGCGGTAGTTCAGGCGCAGGAGCTGGGCCGTGCGCTTGACGCTGCCGCCGCTCTGCTCCAGGGCGCGCACGATGATGCGCTTGCTCAGGTCGTCGAGGAAGGCGTTGAAGTCGAGGGCCTCGGCCGCGAGCAGGGCCGCCCAGTCCTCGCCGGGCGCCGGCGCCTCGTCGAGGTTGTAGATGACCTCGGAGGGCAGCGCGGCGGTGCTGAGCACCGGCCCCTTCTCCAGGGCCACGCCGCGCTCGATGAAGTTCTCCAGCTCGCGCACGTTCCCGGGCCAGCGGTAGGCGGCGAAGCAGTCGACGACCTTCTTCTCGAACCCGGTGATGCTCTTGGCGAACTTCTGGTTGTAGCGCTGCAGGAAGTGCTGCATGAGGATGGGGATGTCGTCCTTGCGCTCGCGCAGCGGCGGCACCTTGATGGAGATCACGTTCAGGCGGTAGTAGAGGTCGGAGCGGAAGTCGCCCTTCTCGATGCTTTCCATCAGGTCGCGGTTGGTGGCGGCGATGATGCGCACGTCGACGGCGATCTCGCGGTTGTCGCCCACGCGGCGCACGGCCTTCTCCTGGATGGCGCGCAGCAGCTTGACCTGCATCTTCTGCGACATCTCGGAGATCTCGTCCAGAAAGAGCGTTCCCTGGCGCGCCGCCTCGAACAGCCCCTCCTTCTCCTGGTAGGCGTCGGTGAACGCCCCCTTCTTGTGGCCGAACAGCTCGCTTTCCAGCAGGTTCTCGGGAAGGGCGCCGCAGTTGATGGAGACGAAGCGCTGGCCGGCGCGCCGGCTCTGGGAGTGGATGGCGCGGGCGATCAGCTCCTTGCCGGTGCCGCTCTCGCCGGCGATCAGCACGGTGGAGTCGGTCTGGGCCACGGTGCGGATCAGCTCGTAGATCTTGGTCATCTGCGGGTCGGCGCCGACGATGTCCTCGAACTTCTCGCGCTCGGAGAGCTTCTGGCGCAGCTCGACGTTCTCCTGCTCGATGCTCTTCTTGTGCAGCGACTTGGCGATGATGATCTTCAGCTCCTCCAGGTTGAAGGGCTTGGTGACGTAGTCCTCGGCGCCGAGCTTCATGGCCTCGATGGCGTCGTGGGTGGCGGCGTAGGCCGTGATCATGATCACCGGCAGCTCCGGGTCGTGGGTCTTGATCTTCTTGAGCAGCTCGATGCCGTTGAGGTCGGGCATGCGGATGTCGGAGATGACCAGGTCGTAGGACCGCCCCTTGAGCTTGCGCAGGGCGTCGGCGCCGCTGTGCGCCTCCTCCACCTGGTAGCCGTCCTTGCCCAGCACGAACGACAGCATGCTGCGCACGCTCTGGTCGTCGTCGACCACCAGCACGTTCACCGCTTTTTGAAGCATACCAGCACCTCGGTCCCCTGGTTCTTTTCCGAGCGGATGGCGATGGAGAAGCCGTGCTCGTCGACGATGCGCTTGACGATGTTCATTCCCAGGCCGATGCCGAAGGCGAAGCGGGAGTAGAAGGGGACGAAGATCTTCTCCTGCTCCTCCTTGTCCATGCCGATGCCGAAGTCGCGGATGGACAGGCAGGGCGCCCCGCCCTCGGGGAACACGGCGATCTCGATGCGCCCCTTCTCCTGCTGGGCCTTGACGGCGTTGTTCAGCAGGTTCCATACCAGCTGCTTGATCATGCGCGCGTCGGCCTGCACCAGGTTGCCGGCCTCGTACTTGCGGATGAAGCGCACCTCCCCCAGGTTGCGCGCCAGCATCGCCGTCACCTCGTCGATCACCGCCGCCAGGTCGAACTCGGACAGCTCCAGGGGCGCCGGCCGCGAGAAGTTGAGGAACTCCTCGATGAAGGACGACAGGCGGTCGGATTCCTTGACGATGATGTCCATCAGGCTGCGCAGCTGGGGCTCCAGCGAGAGCTCGCGGCGCAGGAACTGCACCGAGCCCGAGATCGAGGCCAGGGGGTTGCGGATCTCGTGGGCCAGGCCGGCGGCCATCTCGCCGATCAGCGCCAGGTGCTCCTTCTCCTTGAGCCGGCTCTCGATCTCCTTGATGGCGCTCAGGTCGGTGATCAGGAAGACCAGAAGGCGCTCGAAGCGCGAGACCTTCTCGATGGCCGAAAGGGTGATGCCCAGCGCGAAGCCGCGCAGGCTCTTCTCGAAGTAGTAGGAGCTGTTGCTCTCCCAGATGCGGCGCACGGCGGGCAGCTCGTCGCGCAGCAGCAGCAGGTCGAACAGGTTCGTTCCCGGCTTCAGGTTCAGGAAGCGGGCGGCCTTGGGATTGTAGGAGACGACCCGCCCCTGGGTGTCGGCGGTGACGAAGCCGTTCTCCATCTTCTCCATCACCGAGTTGTTGAGCAGGATCATGTCCTGCAGGTTCTCCTGGACGTCGCGCAGCTGCTCGCCGGCGCTGCGGATGCGCTCGAAGTAATAGGAGGCGATGAGGCTGACGCTGGAGAAGGCGATGAAGCCCATCAGCAGGTTGTAGAGGAAGGTGCCCAGCGGCACCTCCACGGCCTCGAAGCCGGGGTAGTAGGGAATGACGCCCAGATACAGCAGGTCGGCCAGCGCCCCGAAGGCGATGAAGGACACGGTGGCCACGGTCAGCGTCTCGCGGCGCGACAGGAAGAGCGAGGCGACGATGATCGGCAGGATGTACAGGAAGTAGAAGGGGCTGACGATGCCGCCGGAGAAGTAGACCAGCAGCGTGACCAGCAGGATGTCGAAGGCCAGCTCGATGTAGACGAGCAGGCGGGACGGCAGCCAGCGCGCCAGCGGCAGGAAGAGGACGCTGATGAGGATGGCCGCCAGCAGGGCGGCCAGGACGGCCAGCAGCGACAGCGGCGCCGGAAAGAAGAGCAGGATGATGGCCGTGACCAGGCACAGCGCCGCCAGGATGGCGATGCGGATGGAGTGCAGGAAGGCCAGCCGCTTACGAAGCTTGCGATCCTCGACGGCGATCAACTTGCCCGGCTCAGCCTATCTTGCCCACGATGTCGAAGAGCGGCAGGTACATGGCGATGACCACGGTGCCGACGATGCCGCCCAGGACCAGGATCATCAGCGGCTCCATCAGCGAGGTGATGGCGGCGACCGCCTGGTCGCACTCCTCGTCGTAGAAGTCGGCCACCTTGCCCAGCATGGTGGAGAGGGAGCCGGTCTGCTCGCCGACGGCGACCATCTGCGTGACCATGTAGGGGAAGCGCTTGGTCTCCTCCCACGACTCCCACAGCGGCTTGCCTTCCTGGACCAGGGCGCGGCTCTTGAGCACGGCGTCCTCGATGATGGCGTTGCCCGACGTCTTGGCGGTGATGGTCAGGCTCTCGATGATCTCGACGCCCGAGGTCAGCAGCGTGGCCAGGGTGCGGGTGACGCGGGCGACGGCCAGCTTGGTCAGGACGTCGCCGAACACCCAGATCTTCAGCTTGATGTTGTCAACGACGCGGCGGCCCTTGAAGGTCTGGTAGTAGGAGCGGAAGGCGAAGATGAGGGCGGCGATGACGATGAAGATCCACAGCATGTTGCTGATGAAGAACTTGCTGGCGTTGACCACCACCTGGGTCAGCACCGGCAGCTCGGCGCCCATCTGCGCGAACATGCCCTCGAACACCGGCACCACCTTCCACAGCAGGACGCCGGTCAGGACCAGGGCGATGGTGACGACCACCACCGGGTAGGTCATGGCCGACTTGACGCGTCCGATCAGCTTGCTCTGGCCCTCGATGTAGGCCGAGAGGCGCAGCAGGATGGTGTCCAGGTTGCCCGAGGCCTCGCCGGCCTGGATCATGCTGGTGTACAGGTCGTTGAACACCCTGGGGTGCTTGCGCATGGCGTTGGAGAGGTTGGCGCCCGCCTCCACGTCCTTGCGCACCTCGGTCAGCACGGACTGGAAGTACTTGTCCTTCTGCTGCTGGGCGAGGATGCCGATGGCCTGGGTGATGGGCAGCCCGGCGTTGAACATGACCGAGAGCTGGCGGTTGAAGACGGCCAGGGTCTTCAGCGACACGTTCTTCCGCCCGCCGATGAGGGGGATGGAGAACTTGAGCCGCTTGCGCTCGATGCTCAGCACCTGGATCTGCTCCTTCTCCAGCGCGGTGATCACCTCGTTGGCGTTGCGGCCGGTGCGCTCGCCCTCGAAGACGTTGCCGGCCTTGTTCTTGCCCCGGTACTTGAAGATGGCCATGTGCTCCCCCCTCGTTTAGTGCGCCTTGCCGGCGGCGGCGTTGGCCGGCGCGGAGGCGTGGGCGGTCTTGAACTGGCTGCTGAGCCCGGTGGGACCGCGGTTGATCAACTCCTGCAGCTCCTCCTGGTTGTGCGACACGCTCATCGCCAGCTCCAGCGAGATGTCGCGCTTGAAGTACAGGCTGGCCAGGGACTGGTTGAAGGTGATCATGCCGTATTTCTCCTGGCCCATCTGCATGGAGGAATATATCTGGTGGATCTTGTTGTCGCGGATGAGGTGGCGGATGGCGGGCGAGGGCACCAGGATCTCCACCGCCAGGCAGCGGCCGCGGCCGTCGGCCTTGGGCAGCAGCGCCTGGGTGATGATGCCCTCCAGGTTCATGGAGAGCTGCGTGCGCACCTGGTCCTGCTGGTGGGGCGGGAAGACGTCGATGATGCGGTTGATGGTCTGCGCCGCCGAGTTGGTGTGCAGGGTGGCGAAGGTCAGGTGGCCGGTCTCGGCGATGGTGATGGCCGCCTGGATGGTCTCCAGGTCGCGCATCTCGCCGATGAGCACGACGTCGGGGTCCTCGCGCAGCACCGAGCGCAGCGCCATGGGAAAGCTCTTGGTGTCGGCGTGCAGCTCGCGCTGGTTGACCATGGCCTTGCGGTGCGAGTGCAGGTACTCGATGGGGTCCTCGATGGTGATGATGTGCAGCGGCTGCTCCTTGTTGACCTTGTCGATCATCGAGGCCAGGGTGGTGGTCTTGCCCGAGCCGGTGGGGCCGGTGACCAGGATCAGGCCGCGGGCCTTGTTGGTCATGGTGGGCACGATGGCCGGCAGGCCCAGCTTCTCGAAGGACCAGATCTCGTAGGGGATGCGGCGGAAGGCGCCGGCCACGGCGCCGCGCTGCATGAAGACGTTGGCGCGGAAGCGGGCCAGGCCCTTGATGCCGAAGGAGAAGTCGAGCTCCCAGTTCTCCTCGAACTTGTACTTCTGGTTGTCGTTGAGGATGCTGTAGATCATCTGCTTGGTCTCGGCCGGCGACAGCGACGGGTGCTCGATGCGCTTCAGCAGGCCGTGGACGCGGATGAGCGGCGGCGAGTTGGTGGTGATGTGCAGGTCGGTGCCCCCCTCGTCGACCATGATCTTCAGCAGTTGCGGCAGCGGCAGCGCCATGTCTCTCTCCTTACACCTTCGAGGTCTCCCTCAGCACTTCCTCGATGGACGTGATGCCCTGCTTGATCTTCTCCAGCCCGCTCTGGCGCAGGGTGAGCATGCCCTTCTCCTTGGCCTTCTGGCGCAGCTCGGCGGTGGAGGCGCCGATCATCACCATCTCGCGCAGCTCCTCGTCGAGCTCCATGACCTCGAAGAGCCCGACGCGGCCCTTGTAGCCGGTGTTGTTGCACTTGTCGCAGCCCTTGGGCTCGAAGATCTGCACCGCCTTGGCCTCCTCGGGGGTGAAGCCGATCTCGATCAGCGTCTGGGCCGGGATCTTGGCCACGCCCTTGCAGCCGTTGCACAGGCGGCGGATCAGGCGCTGGGCCTGGACCAGGCGCAGCGAGGTGGCCACCAGGAACGGCTCGATGCCCATGTTGATCAGGCGGGCGATGGTGGACGGCGCGTCGTTGGTGTGCAGCGTCGACAGCACCAGGTGGCCGGTCAGGGCCGCCTTGATGGCGATGTCGGCGGTCTCGAAGTCGCGGATCTCCCCCACCAGGATGATGTTCGGGTCCTGGCGCATGAAGGTGCGCAGGGCGGCCGGGAAGGTCAGGCCGATCTGCTCCTTGATGTTCACCTGGTTGAGGCCGAAGATGTTGAACTCCACGGGGTTCTCGGCGGTGAGGATGTTCACCTCGTCGTCGTTCAGCTTGGCCACGGCCGAGTACAGGGTGTTGGTCTTGCCCGAGCCGGTGGGGCCGGTGACCAGGATGATGCCCCAGGGCTCCTTGATGTTGCGCTCGAACTTCTGCAGCGAGATGGGCTCGAAGCCGAGCTGCGTCAGGTCGAGCTTGAGCTGGTCCTTGTCCAGGATGCGGATGACGATCTTCTCGCCGTGGATGGTAGGCAGCGAGGAGACGCGCATGTCGACCACCTTCTTGGCGGTGTTGGTGTCGATCTTGGTCTTGATGCGGCCGTCCTGGGGCAGGCGCTTCTCGGCGATGTCCATGCCGGAGACGATCTTCAGCCGCGAGGTGACCTTGTTCTTGAGGTTCATCGGCGGCTTCATGTACTCGTGCAACACGCCGTCGATGCGCAGGCGCACGCGGAATTCCTTCTCGTATGGCTCGAAGTGGATGTCCGACGCCCCCTTGATGATGGCGTCGTTGAAGATCAGGTTGACCAGCTTGATGGCCGGGGCGTCCTCGTCGATTTCGCCCTCGGACATCAGGTCGTCTTCCTTGGTCTCCATGACCTCGACGTTGGAATCCTCGCTCAGCTCGATCTCGTCGAGGAACTTCTGGGCCTCGATGCCCGTGGAGGAGCCGTAGTACTTGTCGATGGCCTCCAGGATCGAGCTCTCGGGGGCGATGACCGCCTGGATGCGCAGGTTGGTGGAGAAGCGGATCTCCTCCTGCACGAAGAGGTTGGAGGGGTCGGCCATGGCCAGGGTCAGGTTGGAGCCGATGCGGTGGATGGGGATGACGACGTGCTTGCGGGCGATGTCGGGCTTGATCAGCTCGATCACCTTCTCGTCGATCTCGAACTTGGACAGGTTGATCGAGGGGTAGCCGAACTGCTTGCTCAGCACCTGGGCGATGTCCTCCTCGGTCACGTGCCCCAGGCGGATGAGGATGCTGCCCAGCTTGCCCGGCTCCTTTTTCTGCACTTCCAGGGCGTGCTGCAGCTTTTCCTCGGTGATCTTCCTTTCCTTAAGAAGAAAATCTCCTAGTCGCATAGCCATTGCTTATATTGTAGAGGATGAAAAACGAATTGTCAATTTTTTCATCGCAGCGCGTAAAATCCCGAAAAGCCGAGATTTTTGAGCTGCCCGTGCGAGTCGAACGCCAGGGCCAGGTCGATCAGGAAATTTCCCAGGTTGAAGCCGGCCCCCAGCCCGTACAGGGCGTTGGAGCGCCGCCCCACGAAGTACGAGGCGGCCAGGTCGCTGACCATCCCGGCGCGCAGGAGCAGCTTGTTGCGGAAGAGCCCCTTCTCCACTCCCAGGGCGAAGGGCTGCGCCTCGCCGCCGCCGGGGACCAGCTCGGCCTGGGCCAGGTCGATGTCCAGGCAGATGGCCAGCGCGGCGTCGGGGCGGAAGGCCAGGCCGGCGACGGTGCGCCGGGCCAGGCGCAGCTCGGCCGCGCCGGCGGCGATGGCCGGCTGGCCCGCGTTTTTGACCGCCAGGCCGGCGCGGAAGTGCGGCCCCAGGTCGACGGCGGCCCCCAGGTCGAAGGTGAACTTGGAGAACGAGTCCTCGAGCCCTGACCAGGCGGCGTGGAGCATGTCGCCGGCATCGCTGCGGGCGGTGATGAGCGCGTCGCCCAGGCCGGCGTCGAGCACGCGCCGCTTTCCCCGCAGGTAGTGCAGCGTGGCGCCCACCATCGTCCCCTGGCCCAGCGGGAAGCCGACGGCCAGGGCGTAGTCGGTGTACTGCAGGCCGGTGAAGCGCACGCGCAGGGCGGCGATGTCGGCGTCGCCGAGTTCGGCGGCCGGCCGGTCGAGAGCGGCGCTCGCCGCGTTCGCCAGGGGGCCTACGACGGCCGCGTCCACGGAGGAGACGGAGACGGCGTACCCCTTGCCGGCATAGCCGGGGCCGTGGGCGCGGAAGCCGTAGGCCGGGGTGCCGGCCTCATAGGCGCGGCGCAGCGCCTGCAGCGCCGCCTCCCGGTCCGCCGCGTTCGAAGCAGCCCAGGTCGCCGCCGCGCGCCGCGGTCCCTGGATCCTCGGAGACCTCTCGGG